>PMIG01000142.1 GCA_003157055.1 Bacteroidales bacterium
TTTTGTCTTTTATCTTTTGTCTTTCTTAGAACCCACCCCTTGCCTGTCGCCTGTTGCCTCATCAAAAGCCAAACTTGTCAGTATTAATCTGACAAGCCCGACAGTTAACCTAAACAAACACTTTCAAAATGACTATTTATTACCTTCTGAAAAATATTACTTTAAGGGGAAGTATCCAACTTCCGTAACTACCATTTGTCCCTCTGAACTTAAAATCCAGTCAATATATTTTTTGGTTTCACCGGTTGGCCTGTTTCTGAGATACATATACAGATAACGGCTTATAGGATATTCTCCATTTTTTATTGACTCTGCTGTAGGCTGATAAGCAGTGCTGTTTGCATCTTTTTTAATTTTGGCATGTTTTACACCGACAGCATAAGCCGCTCCACCGTAACCTATTCCATTGACATCTTTTTTTACGGCATTTACTACTGCTGCTGTTCCAGGGAGTGACTGAACGGTTGCTGAATAATCAGCTTTCACAACTTCATCATGAAAATAGGTGTAAGTTCCGGAGCTGTTTTCACGGCCATAGAGCCTGATCTCAGCATCATTTCCTCCGACTTCTTTCCAGTTCCTTGTTTTACCGGTATAAATATCTGCTAATTGCTTCAGTGTAAGCTCCTGTACCTTATTTGCCTCATTCAGGAAAAGTGTAACTCCGTCTTTTGCACAGGGGATTTCAACACCAAGTGTATTATAACGTGCCTTGAGTTTTTCAATTTCAGTCTGTTTCATCGGACGGCTTGAATTTGCTATATCAGTCGTGCCATTGATGAGAGCTGTAAGACCGACTCCTGACCCGCCACCTGTAACCTGTATAACAGATGTTTTATTGTTTTTCATATAGAGTTCTGCCCATTTCTGAGCAAGGATTACCATGGTATCAGACCCTTTTACGGTGATCTTTGCCTGTGAGAATGCCGAACCTGAGAAAAGTGTGAATATCATCAGGATTGCGGTAGTTTTGTTAATATTCTTCATTTCAGTTATTATTAATTTTTGTTATTTTTTTTGTGAATTAAAATTTAGCCTGGATCCTTATCCCGAGGGTATTGTCTTTCAGCTGAGTGCTTCCAACGCCTGCGATGTTCTTCACAGAAGCGCTCTTTTCGTTCTGAGGCATCTCATAGTTAAGTGATATTCTGATATTATCATTCACATAACACTGCCATGCAAGAGTAAGTGTTTTGTAAAATACGTTTGAACCGGCTGCATCACCCGAAAGATTTGTGTTTGGATCATAAAAATCATATTTTGCCACAAACTGGTTTTTCTGGCCTATGTTCTTTATGAAGTAAACATAATATCCGGAGAAATTGTTGATTTTATTAGGATCGGCTTTTCTTGCAGTTATAGTTGCTGTAGAAGCTGTGGTACTGGCAGTTGAATTAGTACCTGCTATATATTCACCCTTAAGGGCCAGACCCCCAAGAACATCGGCATATACCTGTACTTCTGCTCCAAACCACTGTTTCTTAAGATAATCTCCAACATTTATACTGTCAAGAACTCCGTTTGATTCAAGGACATAATTATTTGTCTTGGCCCTGTTGCCGCCAAAATAACCTGTTCCGCCAAAATCGATCCCCATGCCGGCAGATGGCATCTTTAATGAATATACCAACCTTGCCATAATGTCTTTCCTGCTGTCGACATCCTTTGCATTTGCGCCTGTAAAATTGCCATTCATAACCATAAGCTGGAACTTAAGAGGAATTTTAGAGCCTATATACTCCAGTTTAGCTCCGATTTCTCTTTCACCCGGATAAATAGTTCTGATAAGCCTTGAACGCTCAAGGACTTCTCTCTGGCTGGAAGAATACTCAACTTCATAATCGGGCCTGTTGAACTGTCCTGCCCATAAGGTCCAGTCTTTAAGAAACGGAACATTAACGACTGCATAAGCATCCTTCAATGCAAGATTCCCGGTGCTGAAATCCGGCTGAATAACAAATTTAACTCCATCTGCAGGTTCGTATGTGAATTTCAGCCTGGCTCTTCTGATATAAAAAGTATTGGTCGGATCATTTGTTTTGACCAGATCCTTGCTATAATATTCCCATTGTGCCTGTACATAACCTGAGACCTTTATTTTGTTAAGCTTGGCGAGGTCTGCTTCGTTAACCAGCACTCTGTCGTCAAGTGCGGTAAGTTTTCCTTCATGATTTGATATCACCTCTTTTAATGAGTCCGTAACAGCTGTCTGTGCAAATCCTGTTATTCCGGTAACCGATAGAAACAATAATGTTAAAAAATTCTTCATGTTTTAAGGTTTTAATTTTAATTACGTTTTTCCATGGTACAAAAGTCAGGAAGAATGATTACAGAGAAGTTTCAACCGGATTAAGTGATTGTTTCAATTTGATTACAAAAGAATTCCGCAATATGAGTTAGCAATGCCGGGTTTAATCCGGTTTGCTTTAAACTCACTTGAGAAGGGCAAAGTCTGAAAGACAATTTTCTAAAATAAGACCCTGGTAAGAATGAATATCCCTGCGCTTATTAAGGCAGAAATTGGAATTGTAAGTATCCATGCCCAGAAGATCTTCCTTGTAACACCCCATTTAACAGCAGAAGCTCCTTTTACTGCTCCGACTCCCATAATTGAACCGGTTATAGTATGGGTTGTGCTAACGGGAATCCCAAAATGAGTGGCCCCAAAAAGTGTCAGAGCACCAGCAGTTTCAGCACAGAATCCCTCAAAAGGCCTGAGCTTCGTTATTCTCTGTCCCATAGTCTTGACGATGCGCCATCCACCAAATAATGTTCCAAGTGCAATTGCAGCATGGCACGACAGAACAATCCATAAAGCTATGGGAGCATTTTTAGCAACATGGTTGGTTGCAATAAGGGCTACCCATATTATACCCATTGATTTCTGGGCATCATTACCGCCATGGCCGAGTGAGAAAGCCGATGCCGAAATCAGTTGGAGCCTTCTGAACCATCTATCGATGGTAGAAGGTGACTGTCGCTTCACAACATGCATAACAATAATTGAGATAGTATATGACATTATCATTCCCAGTAATGGGGCAACAACAATGAAAATCACTATCTTCATTACTCCGGCAACTATAACAGATCCAAATCCATGACTAACAACTGCAGCTCCAACCAGACCTCCAACAAGAGTATGGGATGAACTTGAAGGCAGTCCCATCCACCATGTAATAAGATTCCATATAATTGCAGCCACAACAGCTGATCCAATAAGATGAAGACTTATTATCTCAGGATTAATTACACCCTTACCAATAGTGGTTGCAACTTTAAGCGGGAAAACCAGGAATGCGACGAAATTGAAGGTCGCAGCTAAGCCTACTGCGGCTAAAGGTGATAAGACTTTTGTTGAAACAACAGTTGCAATGGAGTTTGCAGAGTCATGAAAACCGTTGATGAAATCAAATATAAGAATTAGTCCGATTACTAGGTATAAAAATGCCATTTCTGATTAAGTGATGTATTATGCAAACTCAATATATTCTAACAAATAAAGTTCTTTGTTAAATTATTGAGAACAATATTACAAACACTTAACCTTTTAAATAATTAATACCTGTTACGTTTTTGTTACAAGTTTATATATCAGGCATGAAGATGATGCCGAAAGAACTAATATGCCAGAGTAGCCTGGAATGGAGAAGCTGGCAACTCTTCAGCATTATATAGATTCGCACCTTCAGGATTATCAGCCCAGGCGTATCTTACATAAACAGGGTCTGCAATTTCATTACACCTGACAACAACATGATTTCCTTCTATTTTAGCATCAGCCCAGAAATACTTTTTATCAGCTCCTGCGACTGCAAACTGATTAAGGGTTCCCCCTCCTTTTGCTATAAGTCCTGTTCCGGTGAAATCAAATTCAACTATGATATCTGGTCCCTCTATCCTTGCCGATTTGTAAACCGGTCCGGACCAGACAACCTTTTCATCACCATATGCCAGTCTCCTGGCTGCAAGTGAGAGGCGTTCACCGACAATTCTTTTCTCAAGTGGATGAATATCATTCCACTCTCCTGCGTCGATAGTAACTGCCATGGCTGTGTTGGGAACAGTAAGACATTTAAGCTGACCAAACCTCAGTTCAGCCCATTGGCTTTCCGATGGAAGATATTGCACTTCCATGTAGTTTGGCAGCTGAACATAAAGGAAAGGAAGATCCCCCTCCATCCATTTTTTTCTCCAGTCACTTATTAGTGCGGGAAGGAGATATTGATATTCATCTGGTCTGCTGGTATTTGCTTCTCCCTGGTACCATAGAAAACCCTTAATCTTATAGTTTACAACAGGTGCTGTCATTGTATTAAACAGTCCGGTTGGTTCATTCTGCATCGAAAATGCCGGAGTCCCGGATGCTTCAAAAGATATAGGTCTGAAAACCTGACCCACCTGGTAGCGCCATTCTCCACGGAGGTCAATAACTTCACCTCCAGCAGTAATATAATAAGGTTTATCCGGCACGAATCCTCCCTTTCCGGAATAGTTTGTCACTCTAACTATTATGATATTCCTTCCAGGTTTTAATAATCCTGAAGGCAGATCATATCTTCTCGGGGGATATTGATATGTAATTGATCCTGAGAGAACGCCATTTACATAAACATTATCTGCATCTACGATTCGTCCCAGAAATAACCTGGCCGGCTTAGCGGTCATTGAAACAGGAACGTCGATTTCTTTCCTGAACCACACGATCCCGTTAAGATCTTTAACTCCCTGGTCGGCCCAGTAGCCAGGAAGCCAGAACTTATGCCAACTGTCAGGAACATAAGTTGTATCATACCAGGCTTTTTGCCCGCTCATTCCTTTATCGGTATCCCTGGCGGAGCGCTGCAACATTTGAGGAGGCATATTGCGGACAGGTCTGATCAACCTGTTCATAAAAGCTGTATCTCTGAATTTCTCCACCCTGTTATAATACTGAGGTATTTCCTTTAATCCGTCCTCACCTATCCATGCCTGAATTGGAGTTCCGCCAACACTTGAATTTATCAAACCTATCGGTATATGATACTCCTGATAAATATTCCTTGCAAAAAAGAATGAAACTGCACCAAAGCCAAGAACATTTGCCGGTGTAGCAGCGATCCATTTGCCGCCTGGCAGATCATCATGGACCATCTTTACATCTGAAGCCGTCGGCACAAAAAAGTTCCTGATCTCAGGGTAATCAGCGCAGGCAATAATGTCAGGATATTTCTCCTTTACGCGCTCCATCGAAAGCACCATATTGGACTGGCCTGAGCAAAACCAGACATCACCGATCAGAATATCCTTAATCTGAATGTCATTATTTCCTGAAACCTTCATTGTATAAGGACCACCTGCCTTCATTGCAGGTATAATGATCTTCCATTTACCATCAGTATCTGTTATAGTGCGGAAGGTTTTATTATTGAATTTGATAATAATTTTTTCGCCGGCAGAAGCCCATCCCCAAATATCAAGCTTAGTATCTCTCTGTAAAACCATCCCATCGCTTATCAACAAGGGAAGCCTGACATTTCCAAAAGAATATGACGGCAAAAGAATAAGGAGTAATAATAAAACACTGACTACTGAAAAATGTGTTTTCATGTTTTTAAAATATTAAATAATATTCAGATACCGGTTTTGAGGCTTCGTAAATAGCAGGGTGGAAAATCGATTTCTTTTATTACTTCCGGATCAACCACTTCCCTGCATTCAGCAGGATTACAGCAGGTTATGCAGTTGCGCTTTAATGCCTTATATGATTTAAGCTTTACATCCGTCGATAAGAAGCCTTCCTTGACAGGCTCTTTTTTCATCAGGTCCGTGCTCAGGTATTTTTTATTATCGTCCGAAAATACTGTAACAATATTTGCATCGGTACCCATCTCTTCAAGCTTCATCAGAGCTCCTAGAAAATTTGCTCCTGATGAAATTCCCACAGCTATTCCAAGTTCGCTTGCCAGCTTCTGTGCCATTATTATCGAATCCCCGTCATCAACAGAGACGACCTCATCAAGTTCATCGAGCTTGATAATGGCAGGAATAAATTCATCTGAGATACCCTGTATGCGATGTGCTCCTACCTTGTAACCGGTTGATATTGTCGGAGAATTTGATGGTTCAAGAGGATATAGCCTGACTGATGGGTTCATCTCTTTCAGGTAGCGTCCCGTTCCCATTATTGTTCCTCCCGTGCCGACACCCGCAACGAATGCATCAGTTATTTTTCCATGCATCCTTAGCTGCCACCAGATCTCTGGCCCTGTGGTGGTATAATGAGCCATCGAATTATCATTATTTTCAAACTGCCTTGGCAGAAAAGTCTTCTTATCAGCTTCAGCCATTTCCAGTGTACGCTTGATGCTTCCCAGGAATCCACCCTCCTCTTTACTAACGAGCACGATATCGGCACCAAGGCTACGGATAAGGTTCTTGCGTTCTTCACTCATCCAGTCGGGCATAAATATAGTGACGGGATGACCAAGAGCCCTGCAGACTGCCGAAAATGAAATCCCAGTGTTGCCGCTTGTTGCTTCAATTACCCGGAAACCGGGTTCGATTAATTTCCGGACATAGGCTTCGCGCATAATATACAAAGCCATCCTGTCCTTTATACTGCCGGTCATATTCAGATGTTCAGCTTTTGCATAGATCTTACCAGGCTTGCCTTTAAAAAGAAACTCTATCTCAAGCATAGGGGTATTTCCTATCAGGCTTGACAATCCCTGAATACTTTTGCTTATTTCCGTTCTCTTATTTTTTTTCTCTGCCATTTTTGAAATAAATATTTTCAATTATCTAGATGTACAAGTTTACCTGCAGGTTCAGTGACATGACCGATAACAGAACTCTCCTCAAGACCTGCGGCTTTAAGCTCTGCTATAATCTTTTTCTCCAGATCGTGTGGCGCTGAAATAAGCAGCCCCCCTGAAGTCTGGGCATCATAAGCCAGCATTTTCAGGTTATAATCCAGATCGGGTGCAAACAAAGTATCCGTTTCGGCATATTCAAGGTTTCGGAATGCAGCGCCAGGAATGCAACCTTCATCAATTAATTTGTAAGCATTCCCGATCAAAGGCACTTTCTTCATATTTATCCTGACAGAGACCCTGCTTGCCCTTGCCATTTTAAGCATATGTCCTGCAAGTCCAAAGCCCGTGATATCTGTTGCCCCTTTGATATCATATCTCTTCATCACCTCTGCACCCGATTTATTAAGAAGCTTCATCAGCCTGAGTGCTTCATCGATATCCTTTTTGATAGCCATATTTAGTCTTTGCCCGGCGAGAATTGTTCCGGTACCTATCGGTTTGGTAAGTATCAGGGAATCGCCTGATCTGGCTCCGGAATTGGTTATGATCTTTCCCGGATGAACATAGCCGACAACTGCCAGTCCGTATTTGGGAGGAAAATCATCAATCGTATGTCCGCCGATTATTCTTAAACCTGCTTCAGATGCCATATCTGAACCCCCTTTCAGAATCTCAGCATAAGCTTCAATTGGAAGCCGGGAAGCAGGGAACATCAGGATATTGAGCGCTACGACCGGTGTTCCTCCCATTGCATATACATCACTTATTGAGTTGGCTGCAGCTATTTGTCCAAATTCATAGGGGTCACTGCATACGGGTGGAAAAAAATCTGTTGTCAGCACAAGAGCAAGGTCGTCATTAACCTTATAGACACCTGCATCATCGTGAGTATCAATATCAACAAGAATATTGGGATCAACCGGCAATGGCAGGTATTTAAGTATCTCCTCAAGCTGCCGAGGAGGGATCTTGGCAGAGCATCCTCCATTTTCAACCATTTGCAGAAGATCTATTTTCATCGTTGGAAGGAAGTTAGAGTCATGGCTTTATTATATTTCCGGCTGAAGCCATTACCTGGGCTATTTCAAACATATTGCTAAGGGTCCCTATCTTAATTTTTTCTTCAAGCGAATAGTACTTAGAGCAGGTGGCACAGAAGAGCATACCCACACCCATGCTCTCAAGGTCTTTAAGATTCTCATAAACAGGAGACTCAATACTTCCAAGCTTTACACCATTATTATAGAAGACCATCTTACCGGGGAGCATATCAAGATCCTTTATTGCCTTAATAAAATTTGCTATAAGTAGCTTCCCCAGCTCTTCCGTGCCTTCTCCCATTTTATCGGAAGTGAAGACAATAATAAAATTGCCATGTGAAAAATGAGGTATTTCTGGCGTGCAGTAAACTTCAGCTTTTGTTAAAGTGACACTCTGATTGCCCTTTGTAACTGTAATGGTCCAGACACCGCTGTTCTCCGTAACTGAATATGCAGTCTTATTATCTTTAAGAAACCTGGAAATGTTGTCGAGTGCAGTCTTATTGTCGGTTACAACTTCGAAGGAGTCTCCTGAGGCTGACTCTTTAAGCGCTCTCTTTGTTGCTATAACTGGAGCCGGACATTGCTGTCCTATTGTATCTATGATCCTCATTATTTTGAATATTATTGCTCGCAAAAATACAAAAAAGAACCTTAGAAGTTCAGCGATATTACGTTAACTTTGAGTCTCAATTAATCATCAATGAAAAAGCTAATCATTACTATTTTCTGCTTTGGAGTGCTTATTTTCCCGACAAATGTAAAGGCACAAAAAAATATCGATTATAAATCCATTACAGGTTCCTGGATTGGAAAAATACCGGCCGGAGGAGTTTCTCTCAGGGTAATATTCAATCTTAAATTAGCCGGAAAGGATTCACTTGCAGCAACAATGGACAGTCCCGACCAGGGAGTGAAGGGGATCAAAGTGGGTCCGGTAATTTTTGACGGCAAGGGTCTAAATATTAAAGCTCCTCTTCTCCTTGGAGAATATAAAGGTACGCTGAAAAGTGATACCCTTCTGGAGGGAACCTGGAAACAGGCTGGAAAAACATTCGACCTAAACCTGACCAGGCTTGCCGGAGTCTTCAGTCTGAACAGGCCCCAGGAGCCAAAACCGCCATTTCCATACACTTCTGAAGATGTTACTTTCAGGAATGACAAATTCAATATCAATCTGGCTGGAACACTTACGATCCCTGGTGGTAAAGGCCCGTTCCCTGCTGTTATTATGATAACAGGATCAGGTGCTCAGAACAGGGATGAAGAGCTAATGGGTCATAAACCATTCTGGGTTATAGCTGATTATCTCAGCCGGAATGGGATTGCCGTTCTCCGTTATGATGACAGGGGTGTAGGAAAATCTCAGGGTATTTACTCCACAGCCACGACGGCTGATCTTGCCACAGATGCTGATGCTGCATTTACCTTTCTGAAGAGCCATAGCCTCATTGACCCGAAGAAGATAGGACTGGCCGGGCATAGCGAGGGAGGTATTATTGCCCCGATAGTCGCATCAGGGAACAAAGAGATATCATTTATTGTTTCAATCGCCGGCCCGGGTGTAGGCGGAGAAGAGATCCTTCACCGGCAGAATTACGATATTGGAATGGCATCAGGAGGATCAGAAAAAGATGTTCAAACGGGTATTTCGACAAATACGAAACTGTTTGAAGTCATTAAAAAAGAGAAAGACAATAAAAAGGCAGAAGAGAAAATGAAAGCTGTATTTATGAAGATTATTGTAAAGGAAAAACTCTCTCCTGATGATAGTACAAAGGCTATGAATCAGCTTCAGTCACAATTCGCAACCCTGACTGGCTCATGGTTCAGATATTTTCTTACTCTCGATCCTTCAGCATATTGGAAAAAGGTAAAGTGCCCTGTTCTCATATTAAATGGAGAGAAAGACCTTCAGGTCGCTGCCGATATTAACCCGCCTGCTATTGAAAAAGCGCTTAAGGCAGGAAAGAATAATTCGTATACGACCCATGTGATGCCAGGACTAAATCATCTTTTTCAGCATACCAGTACGGGATTACCGTCAGAGTATGGCAATATTGAAGAAACATTTTCTTCTGAGGTACTGAAAATCATTTCGGACTGGATCCTGGCTTTATAGATATTCCGGCCAGCTTCTATCAATACTATTTTGCAGGAAAATATCCCTGCTGAATCTTCGTCCTGGATCGTACTGACACTTCATGATGGTTTCAATTATCATAAAACTGATATTAATATTTATTACCTTTGGAGACATCTTTTTAGCAAAACTATCATTTGATGCGTCGTCTGCTGATAAACATTCTATTCCTGTTCTTTTCGGTTCAGTTGTCTTCACAGGTTCTCATCAATGAGTTCTCTTCTTCGAATATCAACGGGATAACTGATGAGGATGGTGACCACAGCGACTGGATAGAATTATACAACTCAGGAGCGCTTCCGGCAAACCTCGATGGATGTCATCTTTCTGATAGAGCACATAACCTTAAAAAATGGACTTTCCCGGCTATTTCTCTCAAACCCGATAATTTTCTTTTGGTTTTTGCTTCGGGTAAGAACAGGACCGAGCTTCCTCTAAGTTATCAGACGGTTATATATCGGGGTGATGACTGGAAATATTTTGTACCCTCTTCAGAAATCGGAAATTCATGGAAGAGTACAGGTTTTGATGCTTCCTCCTGGAATACAGGACCCAGCGGATTTGGTTATGGAGATAACGATGACTCTACTGTCCTGAATAATATTTTAAGCGTATACATCCGTAAGGAGTTCGTAATAAACAATCTTCAGGATATTTCGGAATTGGTGCTGAGCATCGATTACGATGATGGATTTGTTGCTTATATCAACGGGCATGAGGTTGCCAGGAGTAATCTTGGAACAGCCGGGTCAACAGTCACATATAATCAGTCTACAACAGCCTCAAGAGAAGCAACAATGTACAGTGGTGGATTCCCGGAGAATTATGAGATTCCTGATCCCGGATCAATCCTGGTTGAGGGCGTCAATGTTATTGCAATAGAGGGACATAATAATGGTACAAGTTCTTCCGACTTCAGCCTTATCCCTATGTTAAGTTTCGGATTCAGGAGTACCGGCTATATTAATAATGTTCCAGGCTATATTAAGCTTTCAGGTAAAAATTTACATACTGATTTCAAGATAAGCAACGAAGGAGAAACACTTATTTTTTCAAGTCCCGATTCTTCAATAATCGATTCTGTA
>PMIG01000106.1 GCA_003157055.1 Bacteroidales bacterium
CCGCAAAATGATGAAAATGGTTACGAAGGGGGGTAACGCTGCCAGGCTTATGGGACGCAGATAATATCCGGATATGTATACAATAATCGACGGCAGGAAAACAGCTGCTGACATAAGGAAGGAGATTGCAGAAGAAGTTCTGAAGCTTAAGGATGAGGGTAAAAAGATCCCTCATCTTGCCGCAATCCTGGTGGGTAATGATCCGTCAAGCGTGACTTATGTGGCAAATAAAATTAAGGATTGTGAAGAAGTTGGATTCCTTTCAACTCTTGTAAGGTATGAAGAGAACATTCCAGAGGTTGTTTTGCTTAAAAAGATAGTTGCACTGAACAAAGACAATGATATTGATGCATTTATTGTTCAGCTCCCGTTGCCTGATCACATATCTGAAAACAGGGTAATTGAATCAATAAACCCGAACAAGGATGCTGACGGTTTCCATCCGGTCAACCTTGGAAGAATGATCATCGGGCTTCCCGGTTTCGTGCCTGCCACACCATTCGGAATTGTAGAGCTAATAAAGAGGTACGGAATTGAGACATCCGGGAAAAACTGCATTGTGCTTGGACGAAGCAATATTGTAGGCCGCCCGGTAAGCATCCTTCTTTCACAGAAAGGAATGGATGCGACAGTAACCGTTGCCCACAGCCACACAAAGAATTTGCCGGATCTGATAAGAGAATCTGATATCATAATAGCTGCACTCGGCTTTCCGGGTTTTGTAAAAGCCGGAATGGTAAAGGAGGGAGCAGTGGTAATAGATGTCGGCACCACACGGATTGAAGCACCCGGCACTAAAAGCGGATTCAGGCTTGCAGGTGATGTCGATTTTGAGAACGTAGCTCCCAGATGCTCCTATATTACTCCTGTTCCGGGTGGAGTAGGCCCGATGACACGAGTCTCACTGCTCAGAAATACACTCAGAGCTGCTGAAATGAAGAGATAGCTAATCTGTTAATGCTTTCAGATTCCTTTGAAATACAGGTCATAACCACCTTTTCCCCCTGGCCTGTCGGAAGAAAAAATCATATATACATTATAGAATGTTCTGTCGTAACCGATAGCAGGGCAGGTTTCGTTGTATTGTGTATTTACATCAGGACCGAAATTAACCGGCGAATTCCATTTGCCATTTTTAAAGACGGAATAGTAAAGATCAAATCCACCCAAACCTCCTGAACGGTTTGAAGCAAAAACCATAATATTTTGATAAACGAAGGGACATTTATCATCACCTGTGCTGTTGATGCTGTCGACTTTGACAAGTGGCCGGAATGGTTTGGACAACCATACCGAGAGAGCTGTATCTAATGACCTGGATTTCTGGTAGATGTCAAAATCTCCGCCTGCTGACGAGGAGAAGTAGAGAGTATCCTGGTTTGCATCAAAGCATATGTAGGCTTCATCGCCTGTTGTATTTAGCATATTAGCAGTGGCTGGGGCGATAACATCGGGTAGGGTACTTGATGCCACTGGTCTGTTCATAGTATAATAAAAATCAAGATTTCCGCTACCATTATCCTTGGAAAAAAACAGATACTCATATCCATCGGTCGGACTGTAAAGTCTGTACGGAGCAATTCTGTCGTTTGTTCCGTTTACTGCTGCCAGAAGCTTCGTAAGGAAAGAATCCGAGGTAAGGTCGGATCCAAGGCCGAAAATCCCTTTATCCTGATCCCATGTGTATGAAACCGAACCCTGAACAAAATCATGCCTGCTGCCAGAACTGTTTTTGCTGCTTGAATATATCAGTAATTGCATATAGAGATTCGGGTCCATATCGTCATATGCTGAATTAAGACCGGTAAGAACCGTTAATGAATCAGGGAAAACACCATACGGATATTTAATCGTATCAGTTTTCTTGCAGCCCATAATGCCATTCAATACTATTAATATGCTAAAAACCAATGCTGAAGATAAGCTTGCAGATGATTTTTTCATGATGAACAGGTTAACATGTGATACTAACGTAAAGATATTAATATTTAGTATTAAATGAAAAACCGGGTGGGTGCCCGGTTTTTCTGAGGTAGAATTTAGGTTAATTCTTGGGTAAATTGAGTATAGGGTAATAAAATTGTTTTTACATAAATAAGATGAATATTATAGCTGCGAGGTTGCGTATATTTAATAAAAAAATGCAAGAAAAATATATTTATTCGTATTGATCTGGAAATAAGATGTTTAAAAAAATATAATTTTGTTAATAATTGAAGATAGGCCGGGTAAACACTGTTGGAATTAGTATTATTTTTACAAAGTAGCAGAATTAGCAATGGAAGAGGATAAGTTCGGATACCCGTTTGAGGAAGAGGTTAAACAAGCTGTCCAGAAGTTTGAAAGGATGCGAAGGAATAATGAAAATTATTTCTTTGATGTGGTCGAGTTTGAGTCAATAATTGATTATTATATTGAATCAAATAACCCGGCACAGGCTTTTGAAGCAGCGTCGATGGCAACAGAACAGCATCCCCAATCGGTTTCGATTCAGCTAAGGAAAGCCAAAGTCCTTCTTGACAAGGGTCGTGCCGTTGAGGCGCTCAGGATACTGAAAAAACTTGAGCATATAGAACCAGGTAACCATGATATCTATGTAACTAAGGGAACAGCCATGGGCATGCTGGGAGATATCCAGGGAGCCAGGAAAGTGTTCGATTATGCCTTGTCGCTCGATTCCGATGAAGTTGAAAACATACTCTTTGCAATAGTATCCGTCTTGCAGAACCTGAATTATTATGAACAGCTCATTCCATATCTTCTCCAGCTTATGGAAAAGGAGCCAAATTTCAGGGCTCATCTTTATGACCTGGCTTATGCTTATGAGAAAACAGAAGATTATGTAAACAGCATTTCTTATTATCTGAAGTACCTTGAAGAAGAACCGTTCTCAGACTCTGCATGGTACAATCTGGGTATCATTTACAATAAGCTTGATCAATCGGAGAAAGCAATAGAGGCATATGATTATGCACTTGCCATAAACTCCGAGAACACCTTTGCTCTTTTCAACAAAGGAAACTTGCTGTGCAATCTTGAACGTCATGCTGAAGCGATTCCTGTCTATCTTGAATATCTCGAGAATGAACCGGATAGCTTTGAGGCAATGACATATCTTGCAGAATGTTACGAAAGAAATGTGAATATACTCCTGGCAAAGAAATACTACCGCGAAGCTATTGAACTTGCCCCTGAATTTGCCGATCCATGGTTCGGACTCGGAGTTATAGAACTGAATTCAGGCAATCCCGACGACAGCCTTATTTATTTCAGAAAGGCAGTTCGCCTCGACGACGAAAACCCTGAGTTCTGGTACCTTCTCGGTAAGGCCCATTATGTGAAAAATGAGCTTAAATCAGCACTGAGCTGCTTCAGGGAAGCGCTTAAAATAGATATATATTATGATGACGTATGGATCGACCTTGGCAAAATCCTGCTGAAGGAGAAACTCATAGAAAAGGCAATTCCTTACCTTGAACATGCCTATAAAGTAACAGGTGATGTCCCCGGTATAAATTATATTATGGCTTCACTTTATCTTCATGCAGGAGCCTTTGACAAGGCATTCAGGCACATCTCTCTGGCAATCGATATTGACAATGATATTTTCAGCGAGTATTCTGAACTATTCCCTTCAGCCCTGCTATCCAGGAAGATTGTCAAGCTTTTAAAATCGAATGATCTTATCTGATAACGATACATATAGCTTTTGATTTATGAAAACAATTCTCCCGTTTTTACCGGAACGTCCTTCCAAACCAAGAAATTCAGGCCTCACCATGGTCATGGATAAAGGGCTTAGCATCAGGGAAGCTGAAGATCTTATGTCAGTTGGAAGCAAATACACAGATTTTGTGAAGCTTGGGTTCGGAACCTCAGTTATCACACCGGGATTAAAGAAAAAAATCAGAATATATAAAGAAGCAGGGGTCATTCCATATTTTGGTGGTACTCTTTTTGAAGCCTTTATAGTCAGGGACATGTTCAGGGAATTCATTAAATTCCTTGATAAATATGAAATAGATTTGGTAGAGGTATCTGACGGGTCTTATGATATTGAACATTCCAGGAAGCTGGAGTACATTAAAATCCTTTCAAAACGCGGAACTGTGATCTCTGAAGTAGGCTCCAAGAAGAAAGAAGTGGTTTATTCGCCCGATGAATGGGTAGCAATGATGAAATCTGAACTCGCAGCAGGTTCGGTTAAGGTGATAGCAGAAGCGCGAGAATCCGGTACAACAGGTATCTATAATGAAGACGGATCAATCAATAATAAGATAATTGGTGCAATATCAGAACATGTAAAGCTCGAGAATGTGATATGGGAAGCTCCGATGAAAGCTCAGCAGGCATGGTTTATCAAGCACTTTGGCGCTAATGTAAACCTTGGGAATATAGCACCGTATGAGGTAATATCTCTCGAGACTCTGCGCCTTGGTCTTCGTGGAGATACTTTTTTCCAGTTCCTTCCTGACAATATGATGGGCAAGTGATCCAGCTTAATTAATAACGTACTTCCCCGATGAGAAAATTCGGACTGATCGGATATCCACTGGGGCACTCCTTCTCTCAGAAATACTTCACTTCGAAATTTGCTGAAGAACATATTTTTGATTGTTCCTACGAAAACTTTCCGCTTACTTCACTTGATAATTTTCACGACCTTATCTCCAACAACCCTGACCTGTGCGGACTCAATGTGACAATTCCCTATAAAACGGAGATACTCAGGCATGTTGATGCAGCCGATCAGGTAACAGGGGAAATTGGTGCTGCCAATTTACTAAAGATCAGGAGGGAAGACGGGAAAATGAGGATAATTGCCTATAACAGCGATGTGGTAGGAATCAGAGACTCGGTTATTTCATTATTCCCTGAAACTCATGAAACAGCTCTCATAATTGGAACCGGCGGCAGTTCAAAAGCTGTTTCGTGGACTCTAAGAAACCTGGGTTTCAGAGTGCTCATTGTTTCAAGAAACAAAAAGGAGGATATCCTTGGATATGAAGATATCAATGCTCATCTGCTTAAAAACATAAGACTTATTGTCAATACCACGCCTCTTGGAATGTTCCCAAAAACAGAAGGTAAGCCGGACCTTGATTATAATCTTCTGGATGAGAGGCATACACTTTTCGACCTGGTCTATAACCCGGAATTTACCAGCTTCCTGAAGATGGGAAAAGAGAGAGGCTGTAAAATAATCACTGGTCTTAAAATGCTATATTCCCAGGCAGAAAGGTCATGGGAGATATGGAATGATGAAAAGTTGTGATTCTTTAATTACAAGAAATAGTAAAAAGTACCTGCCTCCAAAGTTTAAGAATTAAAGATATTTCTTTATAATCTCTGCTAATTTTCCGGACTCGATTGGTTTGGATATATAATCATCGCATCCTGAACCAAGTGCTTCTTCCCTGTCCGCAACAGTGGCAAATGCAGTCTGTGCAATGATGGGAAGACCGGGTCGCATAGTTTTTATTTCTTTTGTGGCATCATAACCGTTCACCAAAGGCATCTTTATATCCATCAGAACCAGGTCAATTGAAAGGTCATTTTTACATTGGTCTATTACATCTATCCCGTTTTTTGCCAGTAATACCCTTATATTCATTTTAGTCAATAAAATTCTGAGATACTCAAAATTAGAGACTTCATCTTCTGCTACTAATATTGTTTTTCCTCTGAAATTATAAACCTTCACATTTGTTGCATCATATGGTTTCCTTTCCTGTTCTCCTAATGGTAGAATCAAAGGAATATTGAAATAGAAAACTGAACCTTTCCCAGGTTCAGATTCAACCCAGATGTCGCCTCCAAACATTTCAATAATTCTTTTTGCAATTGAAAGTCCGATCCCTGTTCCGCCATATTTTCTTGTATGAGTATCATCAATCTGCCTGAAAATATTGAAAATAATCTCATGATACTTTTTATCGATGCCTATGCCTGTATCTTTAACATAGAATTTTAAGAATTCTTTATCATCTTTTATAATCCTGTTATAGCCAAAGGCAACCTGACCTTCATTAGTGAATTTAAGTGCGTTTTTCAGAAGATTGATTATAACCTGCATTAATCTTCCTCTATCAGTTTTAATAATTAGCTCCTCTGCCCCGGGATCAATATTTAAAACAAATTCAATTCCGGTCTTGTTAGCTTTTAATATCTCACCCTTGATAATATCCCTGACTTCATTGAGAACTGAAGCTAATCGGACATTTTCATAACTGGTTTTTAATTGTCCGGTTTCGATCATTGAAATGTCAAGAATGTCTTCTACTAAACCCAGAAGATGATTACCGCTGTTAAGAATGATCTTTGAGTTTGTAACTGTTTCCTGATCTTCTCCGGATTCAGCTATAAGGGTCGAGAATCCTATTATTGCGTTTAGCGGCGTTCTAAGTTCATGAGAAATATTTGCCAGGAATGCAGATTTAAGTTTATCACTTTCTTCAGCCCTCTCTTTTGATGCTATGAGTTCCTGGTATATTTTTTTTCTTTCAGTTATATCATTTGATACAGATAAAATGCCTTGATTGCCATCAGGCAAAATGATCATAGTCTCATATAATGCTATTTCACAATACGTTCCGTCTTTCCTTATGTCAGTAACTTCATGAATTAATGTTTTACCGGAAAGTATTTCCGCAATATGTTTTTCTATGGCCGCTTCATTGCCGGGTGAAGTAAACAATCTTATATTCCTGTTAAGTAATTCGTTACTATTATACCCTAAAGTTTTACAAAATGATGAATTGACCTCAATTATAGTTCCTTTTGCATCAATAAGAATTATTCCGACAGGCGATAATTCAAACATAATCCTGAATCGTTTTTCGCTTTCACGAAGAATATTTTCGAGTACTTTCCGCTTTTTTTCTTCTTTCAGGATTGTACTGGCTTTAAGTGTCAGATAAAAATAAACTGTCATTGCCAGGATTACGAGAGTAAAAAGAATCAGCAGACGGTTTCGAAATGATGAGAGTGTTGCAAATACTTCCTTTTCAGGTGTGAAAATCAGTATTGTCCAGTATGTATTCCGAAGGGAAACCCGGAAATACGAGGCTAATAATTTAACAGGTTTATTATGAATATCTACAGTATCCCCGATGTAGCAGATAGCTGTACCCATCTTTCCTTTAATCGTTTTTTCGAAAAGAGAAAGAACTGATTGGTTTTTGCTATATATTTCCTTAATTGATTTTCCAATATGCTCAGGTGTCGGATCGAATAATTCCATACCTGTCTCACTGATCATCAATCCATAGCCGGTTTCCCTGCTTTTTATATTTTTAATGAAAATTTGACCAAGTTTGTCGACTGATATCAATATTGCCAGACTACCCTTATATTCATTTCCTGAAATAATTGGTATATGGAAGGCTATTGCCCTGTATCCCTGAATTGAAACAAATACGTCGCTGACTGTTGGTTTCCTGGTTCCAATTACTTCCCTGACGTGCTTTTGATTTAATATGTCCTTACCAATTGTATTTTTTTCATAAGGGAATGTATACTTAATTATTCCCTTTGCATCTACCAGCGTTATAGCCTCTATCTGATCATAGTGGTTATAATAAAAGTTATTCAGCAGGTTTCTTCCTTCATCGTTAAGTTCGGAAATGGAATTAAGTTTCGACAGACCTATAAGTTCTTCCTGATAGTAACTGAAAAAACTCCCTATACTCATTGATGCCTGATTTGCAACGACAAATTGCTGATAGTTAAAATCATCCAGCGTTTTGTCCTTAACTTCTTTATATTCTGAATAAAAAAGGTAAGCAAATACTGCCAGTAATACCGGTTCAATCAGAAACGATCTGAAAAGTTTCATAAATGGTCAGACTTGAAACAAATCTACCCTAAAATTAGTAAATTTCATAGTTGATCAGAAAATGATTTTCCTAATCTGTAAACATAGAATATTGACCTGGTTACCAGAGTGATCTTAAGGTCAAAGGACTTTAGAAACTTTTATAAGGCAACTAAGATAATCTAAAGGGGGAGACAGGCCTGGTTCCACAATTGTGCATCTTACTCCGTCAATCGCCTTATGATATACTTTGCATTATTGATACCTTAATAGGTTCTATTAGTTGCCAAAACTCAGTCCTTTAATGAATTCAAAAATTATACTTGCAAAACCTGTGACAAAAATGCCGGCAATGCAGATTAAAAGAGCTGACCGGGTCGGAAAATCGCTTCTGAAATTTGCAATCGGATCATCATTTTTATTTA
>PMIG01000297.1 GCA_003157055.1 Bacteroidales bacterium
CCGCTGCTATTCTTCCATTCGTATTTTTCAAACCCGTCGGGTGCAATAAGAACAGCTGAAGTATCGTTTTCACAAAACTTTGTAGTAATATACATTGGATGGCATTCAGCCAGAAAATAAGCATAACCATAATGGTAATGTTCCCTGCAATCTGCTGCCATAAATTCAACGGTAATAGTTTGTCCCACATATTTCAGGAGGTTCGCCCCTACCGTCGTCCAATCCCTCCATTCAACCGGGGGTTTAGAACCTGGAGGCAGGTATGTCTTAAAACCTTTTACATATTTATTAGATGCATATACATCGTAATTAGAGCAATCCGGAAGAACATTGCCATTGCTGTCGTATAGGGTAAGCTTAAAGCGGGGTTCATTAATTTCAGTGTGAGTGACGGCATATTGCAACACCAGGGCAAACTTAAGGATCAGAAGAGCATTTGAAGAGTCAATTGTCATGGTATATCTCAGGCTCTGGTTCCAGCATCTGGGACTTCCATCCGAGCTTATGATCTCATCGCCCAGCCGCGCAGAATACTTATAACCTTTGGGTATTTTTCTTAAAGCATATCCTGTATTTGCATCATAGGCAGAAGTATCGGACATAATTGTGTGTCTCCTTGAAACAAAGCCCGGCGCCGGATTAGTATTTATCCACATTGCATCTGCAGCTTCGCTATACCTCCAGGTATACCCTATCCAGTTACTAAAATTGCCAAGCTCGAAACCCAGGTTTTTACAATATGGAGTCTGTGCATACACCGAATTTCCTGTCCAGAGGCAGATAAGGCAGAAGAAGAGCAAGGTTTTATCAACTTTCATTTTACGTGGCCATTATAACCAGGTTATACCCAATAAAAATATGAAAAATGACTGGACTTTCTTTAAAATTCAACTATATTCCACAAGTCGCGGTGGTACCTTACCCTGGTAATACATATACAGATGGAATTAATTTTACCCTAAAGGAAGATCAGGAAAATAAATTCTATTATTCCATTAAAACGAATGCACCCCAATAAAACGGATTATATTCTGCCCTCATATCTTTTTGTGTCTCCACGAAAGCTTCCCGTATGTCCTTTACCTGTAACAAATTATTATAGAATTTCCCCATGAACTCAACTGTTTCCTTATCGGGGATCTCCCAGAGACTCATAATAATGTATTTTACACCTGCCATTTTGAGGGCCCGCTGCAATCCATAAACACCTTCACTTCCTTTAATATCTCCCAAACCTGTTTCGCAAGCTGATAAAACTACCAGATTGTTTTTACGCATGTCGATTTGTGTAACTTCCTGTGCCGTCAGGACCCCGTCATCTGTTTCTCCCTTTTCAGTTTTGACCCATACGTCATTAGCTCCTGCAAGCACAAGTCCCGACCGCATCAACGGATTCTCATTATTAACAAAGCTGCTGACCCCGAAACCTCTTGTTGCTCCTCGGAATGTTATCTTATCGTATTCGACATCCTGTTTTTTTTCTTCGAACCTGACTTCATTAGGATCAGCAAAAAAGAACCCATGAGTGGCAATATGCAAAATGTTATATTTCCGGGCATTTTGTTTAAAGTATGCTTCAGTTGCGCTATTGTCTGTAAGATAGGTGACATTAATATGTCCTTTCCCAAGGATACTATTGATTGTATCTCCTTCGTCTTTTGTGCCTTTGAGGTAACTCCAAACCTGTGATCCCGAATTATTCTGTCCATACTGAATACCACCAAAAACCAGGGCTGACAGATTATTATCCACTGAATAAAGGCTTGATCCAGTGCTATTCCCGGTACTCTCTTTGATCTGTATCTGATATTTATCGCACAAATAAACGTCTTTACCATTGCTTATTGCCGGGAATGAAATCTTAAAAAGCAGCCCCGAAGGTGAAATGTATAC
This sequence comes from Bacteroidales bacterium, assembly GCA_003157055.1. GTDB lineage: Bacteria > Bacteroidota > Bacteroidia > Bacteroidales > VadinHA17 > LD21. The sequence continues at coordinate 1,894 of PMIG01000297.1, forward strand.
ATTTTTTGCACCACTCAGATATCCTTCAATTGGCTTCCAGATAAGATTATAAAGCCTGTCATCCTGCTTGTCTGCCGTTCCATAGATATCATTAATATAGCTGACATCATTCCCTCCATTTTTGCCTATAATATCTTCCAGCTGACTTTTAGTAAAAAGCTTCACCATTTCAGGATATTCTGAATTTGACCGGACTATCAATGCACAATAAACTACTGCATCGCCGCCATCCTTTTCTCTCTTTTTAAAGTCAGTGAATTCGATTGCTGCCTCATCCGGCTTCAGGCTGTTTCTGACATCCTCCCACGTTTTTTGAATACCTTTCCTATAATCGCTGAAATCCTGTGAACTGACCACAAGTGATTTTTCGAGATCATTTGCCTTTTTTTCCAGATCAGAAAGATCCTTTGTGCGCATCTCGACGGGTGTGGAATAAAGAGCAGATATTTCCTTCTGCAGTGCAATCCATTCATCGTACTCTTTCAATAAAACAGGATCGTTGCTGCTAAGAATCGCCAACCGCATAGCTGTGTTTGACTTAAGCATCAATCCTTTGTTAAGCAGGATATTGTTATAAGCATAACGCGTGATCGCCGGATTCTTTCTTTTTCTTGTTAAAGCATACGCTATAAAAGAATCCATATCAGGCAAACGGGTCTGATAATACAATTCCTTCTCACTCTCTGAAAGGAAGGAAAAATCCTGTAAAGTTTTATGGTTGATGACATTTATATATTCAAGAGTAAGCTCTTCTTCTGCCGCAGCATCATCATTGGATGCATACGAAACAATTAACGATTTTAATGCTTCGGCATACGCCGGGTGGTATGGGCCAACTGCTTTTTTCAGATTAGTCGCTTTACCTAAGAACCATTCCAGCATTTTTTTCGTTATGCCCTCACTATCCCCGCTTCCATTATAATCGGCATTTGAGGCTAAAACCTGATCGATTAATTTAACCTTTACAGGGATCATCAACGGCTCAAGAGCAGGCTGGGCTTGCAAATCTCCGGACACAGGTATTTCTCCTGATATTCCCATTTTATTCATCATCGCAAGGATCCTGAAAGAAGTATTAGACTGGTATGTCAGGTCATATAACATCTGAACAGACTTCTTTTTATCACCTGTAAAATTATACCATAGGGCAAGATTGTTAATTATCGCAAAGCCATACGGATGAGGCATCTGGCAATTAATCCTGAAAACAGAATCGGCCTTAAACAGTATCTTCCCGGAATTAAGTAAACGTTCCCGGCTTTTTTTCTCCGGGTCTGCATAGTATTCTTCTGACAGGTATACCGATGCAAGATTATTTAGCATTACTGCAAAAGCAGGATTATTCTGTTGAGAATCATTTTCGAGTAATTTTTGTGCATCTGCAATCAACTTCATAGCGGTATTGTAATTTCCCATATCGTGATATAATGCACCTAAATTGTTAATACAAATACCTGTCTGTATGCTACCTGCTTCAGGGCTTTTCTTATAAATACCGACAGCTTCGACAAAAAACTTCTCGGCAAGCTTATAATCTCCGGTATTATAGTAAAAAACTGCAAGATTATTCAAAGCTGAAGCATAATTGGTGCTTGATGGTCCATATACATTTTTACAGGATGAAACTACTTCCTGCAGCATGGATTCTGCCATTGGTAAATTACCTATATCATTATTGTAAGCAGCCTGGTCAGCCTTATTTATAATTACTGCAATCCTCGAGTTCTCACCGTTGCTTAAATAAATACTTTCTGCCTTTTTAAAATATTCCTCTCCCTGTTTAAGATATACCATATCGTTTACAGAACAGCCCATATCGTAACAAACACCGGCGTAACATGAAACTGTTTTCGCATAAGCAGGACTGTGAGCGCCATATACTCTCAGGGACTTTCTCTCAGCTTTTTTGACTTGTGTTAAAGCTTCTTCATAGTCACCTGATCTTCTGCATATTATTGAGGCATTCTCAAGGGAAGTGATATATCCCGGATCATCATTCGCATTCAGCGATTCTCTCAGCGTTACCTCTTTTAAGATGTAATATTTTGCCTTTGTAAAATTCCCGAGGTAAAAGTGAGAAACGGCCAGATTATCCAGCATACCAGCATACTCGATGTTATTCTCCCCTGAAACACCCCTCATTAATGCTGCTGCCTCATCGGTATAATAAAGAGCCGAATCATATCTGCCATGAAGAAAATACTTCATCCTCAGACTATCTGCTTTTATCCATGGTTGAGAATTACATACTGACCAGGCTATAAAAGAGAAAAAAAGGAGTGTTTGAATTTTTTTCACAAAAATCGGGATTAATAATTTCATAAAAATAACTAAAATGCCGTACTTAGATTTTACATATTCTTTATTTATTTAACATCAGCAACCACATGAGATCCCAATTATTTATTTTATTGCTCCTGCTATTCTCCGGGATAGCATCAGCTCAGGATACGATTTTTGTAAAAAGCGGTGAAGTAATTCCTGTGACAATTGTCTCGAAAGATAATATGGAAATAAAGTACAAGAAATTCGGGCAACCCGAGCCGGCAGGTATTTACTCAGTGTTTGTCAGTGATATCAAAAGCATTCATTATAAAGACGGCATAATTGCTGACTATACTGTTCCTGTTGAAAAAAGTAACATCAATAAACCACAAACTCCGTTGGAAATGGCAGGTAAAATGGGAGTGTGGAAAATAAGTGTTGGTATCAGCGGAAACTACTCTAACCGGAATGGATCTGATAACCTGCTGCTGTTCTGGCAAACCTGGAACCCGACTAATACCCCCGAAATAAAATGGAAACCTGTTTATTACTCTTTAGATCTGAAGACTTCCTTTGTAATAGGCCAGGCAGGAAGAAACATTATAGGAGATGAGCTGCAACTGATCCATACACCGA
>PMIG01000302.1 GCA_003157055.1 Bacteroidales bacterium
CAGGAATCATGCTGGCTTTATCGAAGATCTGAAATACGGGCAACGCATTATAAAGGGCAAGATAGCATCCCTTTGGATCGCCCCATAAATCATCGCTGGCGCAATCGATATACAAAGCCCTTGGAGCAATGAGAGCCAACAGCATATGCATATCAACCGGCATAACATTCTCGTTTCCTGCAAACTTCTTATAGTTTGAACAGAACCAGTGAGGGAATGCCGAATTAATCCTTGCAACAGTCTCGCCATATCTTCTTCTTGCCAGAGCTGCTCCACCCGCACCTGATTCATTCGCTATTACCAGGGAAAACCGCTGATCCTCTGCTCCGGCCCATAACGCTGTCTTACCACCGCGTGAATGTCCGACTATAGCAACTTTTTTCTTATTTATATCCTTGTCTGTTTCAAAGTAATCCATGCAGCGACTTGCTCCCCAGGCCCAGGCTGCAAGCGATCCCCAGGCATCAGGCTTACGCACTCCCCTGTCGAGAATACCATGTATCCCGTTCCTGAATTCATCAAAGTTATCGGGATCGACATCTGAGTTACTGAAAACCGAAATTGCATAACCACGGGCAATTATTTCTTCAGCCGGCCAGAATTCGCTCTTTATCTTCCTTGTCGGATCATTGTTCTCCGGTCCCCTGATATCGATCATAAGAAATGCCGGAACAGGTTTTTTAACCTTGTTCGGAACAAACATAATAAGATGAATTATTAGTGACTTTCCTTCTGAATTAATAGTTATGTCAACCTGTTTAAGGGTTGCCGCACCATTCATGGCATTGTTATCTTCATTTACGATCTTATACGATTTAGTATAGGGTGTTTCCGGAACTCTTCCAAAGATATTCTCCCTGAAAAGCTCAAGTACTTCAGGTCTGCGAACTTTCATCCATTCTTTTACCGTGGTTACCTTTCTGCCGGATGATGTTATAAGGAGATCAGGCAGAGTAAATGCAGGAACCTTCTCTTCAGAATAATTGAAGTCCGGTTGAGACTTGGATAATTTTGCCACTGTTTCCGGCAAGGCTTTCCATGTATCGGCCATCTGGGAGTTGCATGGTGAGTAAAAGAAACTAAAGGAAAGAACTAAAGCACAAACCGGAAAGAATCCTCTTTTCATTGCATATTTTTTCTCAAAAGTAATACAATTCCATACCCAAAATCAGGCATAATGAGCAAAACAATTTGAAACAAGGCGATGAAAAATGTAAATTTGCTCAATAATTGTATTATTATGCTGCTGCTTTCAAGAAAAGATGATGGTAAGGTTGAATGCCTGCTTTGTCCTCATTTTTGTAAACTGGCAGAGGGGAAGGCAGGGATATGCGGCGTGAGGAGAAGAAATGGAGAAATCATTGAGCTGGTTACTTATGGAGTAATTTCGGGATATGCTCTCGATCCAATCGAAAAGAAGCCTCTTTATCACTTCTTTCCAGGTACTAGTATCCTGTCGCTCGGATCGTACGGATGCAATATGCGATGTGATTTTTGCCAGAATTATGATATTTCACAGCATTCATCGGCCGACTTCAGCATAAAAACTGAACCTGACAGTATCGTGAAGGATGCACTGCTGGCCCTGAATAATATCGGAATTGCATTCACATATAATGAACCTGTTATATGGTTCGAGTTCATTCGCGACGTTGCATTGAAGGCAAGGAAGAAGGGCTTACGGACAGTTATGGTATCAAATGGTTTTGTGAACAGGGATCCTCTTGCGGAAATTATTTCATTCACTGATGCCTTCAACATTGATCTGAAAGCCTTCAATAATAATTTTTACAAAAGTTTGTTGGGCGCGGAGCTTGAACCGGTCAAGAAAGCGCTTAAGCAAATAGCGGTTTCAGATAAACATCTGGAAGTGACTACCCTTATCATTCCCGGCCAGAATGACGGTGAGAAAGAAATGGAATACGAATCAGAATGGATAGCAGGTGAACTTGGAATTGATACTCCTCTTCACCTGAGCAGGTATTTCCCGATGTTCAAAAGAGAAGACCCTGCAACACCGAAGGATACTATTGAAAGGCTGTCAGAAATAGCATCGAAACATCTTAATTATGTATATTCCGGGAATATTATATCTGATAACGGACAGAATACAATATGCCCAAAGTGCGGCAAAATTGTCACAAGAAGATCAGGTTACAACGTTAAGATCCAGAACCTAGACAAGAAAGGGAATTGCGCAGGATGCGGCACCCAGATTTACAGGAACTTTACTTCTTTTTCTTCGTCGATACAGAACTGAGCCGGCTGAAAAGCGAATCGATGCCTAAAGCAAGGTCTTTTCCAATAAGCTGATAATGAGCCTTAACCCCATTCGGATCGGCCGAAGGATCAGGGTTATTAATCCTTCGTATGAGTTCGTTCCTTAAATTAACTGCATCAGCGATAATACCTTCCACAACCTCCGATTTTTTGCCCTGGTTTAATTCAGTCCAGGTAAAACAATCTGATATCACCTCATATACCCCTGAATCAACGGCCTTTTTAAGTTTCCTGATATTTGCCATAATAATTATTTTATTTACAATTACTTTAATCCTGTCTGATCATGGTTTCCCAATCCTGAAACCGGCGATGCTCTCTTCGGCCCTTGCAATATACAGCTGCCTAAGCTTTTCTATAATAGGTACTCTCACCTTGAATTTCTTGTCATCTATACTATTGAATGCCAAGACCATGGGTGAAGTACCGGTCATGAATACAGCTTCATATTCAGATAGCTTTGCAGCCTTCAGGCACACCATTTTAACGGAGATATCCTGTTCAGCGCATATATCGAGAATATGCCTGCGGGTGATTCCGCTCAAAACCAAACTGTCAGGAGCAGTATATAATACATCGTTTTTTATAAAGAAGATATTCGATCTGCTGCCTTCAGTGATTACCCCGTTTCCATTTACTAGGATTGCTTCGTAACCCCCCTCAAGAATAAGCTTATGAAAGATTGAAGACCTTAATTTATGATTGATAACTTTAGATTCCGGGTCTTTCCGCTCGGCATAGAAAAGAATACCTTTAACTCCGTTCCTGTATTGATACTCAGTAGGGTAAATAGGCTCAATGAAATAGATAAGGTAATTTTCCTCACCTTTATTATAATTGAATACAATTTTAAGATTAATATCTTTTTTCCTTTCTGATTTTGAGAGGCGTATAATATATTTTTTCAGGGTGTCCGCATCTGCAAGCATTTTTTTCTTCTGGAGAGAGGCGCTTGTGGCAAGGCGTTCCATATGGTCGTAAAAGAATACAGGGCTTCCCTTGACCATGCGAATTACTTCGTATATTGAATCTCCCTCGTAAACAAGCGAATTATCAAATATATCTGCTGATTCAATCCTCCCGTTCAGTATTAATTTCTTTCCGAAACACTCATTCATGCCGATTCCATTTCAACAAAAATACAAACTAATAACAACACTGCCTCATTTCTGTTTATATTCGTGGTACAAAAGGCACGGCTCAGAAATTATGTACGCAATTATAGATATCGAAACAACAGGAGGCAGCGCAAGCAATGAAAAGATAACCGAAATTGCAATTTATCTTCACGATGGCGAAAGAATTACTGGGGAATTTGTCTCTCTAGTAAACCCTGAAAGAAATATTCCATATTTCATTACCAACCTGACAGGAATCACCAACGAAATGGTTGAGGATGCTCCCCGTTTTTTTGAAATTGCAAAAACAGTTGTCGAGCTTACAGAAGGAAGGACATTTGTAGCCCATAATGCGAGGTTCGATTATTCTTTTATAAGACAGGAATTCAAATCGCTCGGGTTCAATTACAAGAGGAATTTGCTTGACACGGTTGCTTTAAGCAGGAAACTGATCCCCGGTCATCGTTCCTATAGCCTTGGAAATATATGCAGGGATCTTGAGATAGTCATCAATGGACGTCACAGGGCAGCAGGCGATGCCCTTGCCACTGTAAAGCTCTTTGAGATTATCCTCGAAAAAGACCTGGAAATAAACGGGCAGAGATCAAGCCTTATAAAAAATACACGGGTATCAAAACTTAACCCGAAGCTTAATACGGCAAAGGTCGAGGCCATACCAGAAGAACCAGGGGTCTATTACTTTTACGACGAATCTGGGGAGCTCATTTATATTGGCAAGAGCAGGAATCTGAAGCAGAGGATAGATACCCATTTGTCGAACAATACTACCAACCGGGCCATGGAGATGCGTGACCTGATAGCGGATATCAGTTGGGAGATAACTGGCAGCGAGCTCATTGCACTTCTGAAGGAATCGTTGGAGATAAAGGAAAACAAGCCTTTCTATAACAGGGCTCAGAAAAGGTCGTCGTTTCAATGGGGGATTTTCAGTTTCACTGACAGGAACGGATACATAAATTTCAGTTATGGCCCTGCCAACTCTGATGATGAGCCGCTGTCGCTGCTGACTTCACGCGAAAAGGCCAAAAGCAAGCTTGAATCGCTTGTAACAGCTCATAACCTGTGCCAGGGGCTTTCAGGTCTCTACGAAACAGGCGGACCCTGTTTCCAGTATCATGTAGGTATATGTAAAGGAGCCTGCTTCGGGAAGGAACCTCCTGAAAAGTACAATGAACGGGCATCGCAGGCAATAGAAGAATTTGTATTTGCCCGTCGCAATTTTTTCATTATCGACAAAGGCAGGGAAACTGAAGAGAAATGCGCTGTTAAAATGGTCAATGGAAAGTATTCCGGTTACGGGTATTTTAACATAAATGATATGGGTTTCGGTCTTTCGGCACTTCATGAGTGCATTAAGCCCTTACCTGACAATCACGATGTTCAGATGATCCTTAAACAGTATCTCAGATCGAACAGGGTGGAGAAAATTATTGAATTCTGAACTTTGCCTGCCAATTTCAACAAAAACTGAAAAATAATTTTGGTTATCAAGGAAAATCACATTAACAAAAAGGTAAACTAGATTATTTTTTATTATCTTTCAAAAAGCATTTTTTGAATAACTGATTAACCCGGAGTCCAGAAACCAGTAAACGGGGCGTTACCGAAAAGCCTTATGAGTAGGATAATTAAAACTAATTAAGTTATGTATTGCAGGAATTGCGGAAATGAAGTTTCTGAAAAAGCTGTTATGTGTGTAGCTTGCGGAACACCACCAAATGCAGGGAATAAATTTTGCCCCAACTGTAAAACAGAAACAGCACCCGGAGCAACAATTTGCATGAAATGCGGAGTTGCCCTTAAAGCTGATAATCCGATAACAGGTGAAGGCAAAGACTGGCTTACTACCCTTTTGCTTTGTATTTTTCTCGGAGGATTTGGAATCCACAGATTTTATACTGGCCATACCGGTATAGCAATTGTTCAGCTGCTGACTTTGGGTGGTTGTGGTATCTGGGCACTTGTCGACCTTATAATGATTATTGTAGGAAGCTTCAAGGATGCAAAAGGTAATTTACTGGTCAAAAAATAATAAACTGTACCTAAAGATTAAGATAGCAGGGATTCTTTTAATTCCTGCTCTCCTTTTTATTATCCCAATCCAGTGGCTGGAAAAACAACACTCTATCTGTCTTTATAAATTAATAACAGGAAGAGAATGCTATGGATGCGGAATGACAAGGGCAGTCCTTTCAGCTTTACACTTTAATTTCAGCAATGCGTTTAATTATAACAAGCTAATTGTAATAGTCCTGCCCCTTCTGATCTTCATCTGGGTAGATCTTTTATTAAAAACCAGAACCTCATTTAAAGCCTGTAAATAGCCTGTTATTCATCAATTGCTGCTCATCCTGAGATTACATTCAGTATGAGAAATACAATCGAAATGAGCAAAATAATCGATAAAATTAAGAATGATCTGAGAAGCAAAGCAGATGAAAAGACCAAACTGCAGGGAGAGAAATTTTTTAAGGAAAGCGTAAATATCTACGGCCTTAAATCAGCTATTTTAACTGAAATAAGTAAGTCCCATTACAGAACACTGCCTGCTAAGACAAAGTCTGAGATATTTTCCTTATGTGAAGAATTATGGCAGTCGGGTTTCTTGGAAGAAGCAGGTATTGCCTGCATGTGGTCGTACAATATCAGAAAACAGTTCATTCCGGATGACTTCATGACATTTGAAAAATGGGTAAATATATATGTCGCTAACTGGGCGACATGCGATACTCTTTGCAATCACACAGTGGGAACATTCATTGAAATGTATCCCTCATTCCTTTCAGGCCTGAAGAGATGGGCAAAGTCAGAAAACCGATGGGTAAAGCGAGCCTCGGCAGTCACTCTGATAATTCCGGCAAGAAAGGGTCTTTTCCTTGAAGATATATTCGAGATAGCTGACACTCTTCATTCCGATGCCGACGATATGGTGCAGAAAGGCTATGGCTGGATGTTAAAGGCTGCAAGTCAGGCACACCAGGAGGAGGTCTTCAATTATGTAATGAGAAAAAAAGCAACCATGCCGAGAACATCTCTGCGCTATGCTATCGAAAAGATGCCTGCTGAATTAAAAGCAAAGGCAATGGCAAAATAGTCTCTCCGGTTGTTTACCTTTGTATTATAATCTGAACCACGATGAAAAGGATTTTGTCCTTATTTATTGCATTCTGTAGTTTTGTCACTGCAATTCCGCAGGACCGGGTTACCGGGCACGAATTTGCGACAAGGTCCGAAGTGATAGCCCGCAATGGAATGGCTGCAACAAGTCAGCCTCTTGCGACACAGGTAGCGCTTGATATTCTGAAAAAAGGTGGAAATGCTATAGATGCAGCAATTGCAGCAAACGCTGTTCTTGGTGTTGTTGAACCTACAGGAGCAGGTATCGGAGGCGATTTATTTGCTATGATATGGAGTGCAGATAAAGGAAAGCTTTACGGATTGAATGGCAGCGGCAGGTCACCAAGATCACTCAAATTTGAGTATTTCAAGGATAACGGGTTTGAGTTTATTCCTTCCTACGGCCCTCTTCCCGTATCAGTTCCAGGTTGTGTCGACGCATGGTATGAAATTCACGATATGTTCGGCCGGCTGCCGATGAAGGATATATTGCAACCTGCGATAAACTATGCACGCGAAGGCTTTCCGGTAACAGAAGTTATAGCTTACTATCTTGATAAGGAAACAAGCACACTCAAGGAGTACCCTAATATCAAAGAGGTTTACATGCCTGGCGGAAAAGCACCTTCAAAAGGCGAAATATTTAAAAATCCGCTCCTCGCAAACACTCTTGAGAAAATTGCCAAGGGAGGCAGAAATGAATTCTACAGAGGCTCAATCGCCCGTCAGATTGATGCCTTTATGAAGAAACAGGGAGGCTTTCTCTCCTATGACGATCTTTCACGTCACCATTCCGAATGGGTGGAACCGGTAAGCACAAACTACCGGGGATATGAAGTTTGGGAACTTCCTCCA
>PMIG01000287.1 GCA_003157055.1 Bacteroidales bacterium
TTTGATGAACCGGCTGAACGTCACTGCCGTGTGGCAAATATCGTTCTTGAGAAGGCCAAGAGGCTTGTCGAATGCGGCCATGATGTGGTAATCCTCCTCGACTCAATTACAAGGCTTGCACGGGCATTCAACACTACTGCGCCTGCATCCGGAAAAGTACTGTCAGGAGGTGTTGATTCCAATGCCCTTCATAAGCCGAAAAGGTTTTTTGGAGCAGCACGAAATATTGAAAATGGCGGTTCACTGACGATCATTGCAACGGCTCTTACTGAAACAGGCTCAAAGATGGATGATGTTATATTCGAAGAATTCAAGGGAACCGGCAACATGGAACTTCAGCTCGACAGGAAGCTGTCAAACAGAAGAATTTATCCTTCTATTGATATTCCGGCTTCGAGCACACGCCGTGAAGATCTGCTCCTTAACAAGACTATGCTGCAGAAAATATGGGTGCTGCGTAATTATCTAGCAGATATGAACGCTCTTGAAGCGATGGAGTTTCTCCGCGACAGGCTGCTGCAGGCTAAATCAAATGAAGAATTCCTTGTCTCGATGAACGTTTCTTAATCTGAATTAATTATTAATCCCAAATAGTGTTAATTAATTAACAGTTAAATAATTATTTTTCATTCAATGGCTACAAAAAAATTTATAACATGCGACGGCAACCAAGCCGCAGCACACATTGCATATATGTTCAGCGAAGTCGCTGCCATATATCCTATTACACCTTCTTCGACCATGGCAGAATACGTTGATGAATGGTCGGCAAACGGACTTAAGAACATTTTCGGCGAAACAGTAAAAGTTGTTGAAATGCAATCCGAGGGCGGCGCTTCAGGCGCTGTTCACGGTGCACTCCAGGCAGGTGCTCTCTGCACAACCTTCACAGCTTCGCAGGGACTACTCCTGATGATCCCTAATATGTACAAGATTGCGGGCGAACTTCTTCCAGGAGTATTTCACGTCAGCGCCCGTACGTTAGCTGCTCATGCACTCTCTATTTTTGGAGACCACAGCGACATTTATGCCACGCGGCAGACAGGCTTTGCAATGCTTGCAAGCGGCAGTGTCCAGGAAATTATGGACCTCGCCGGTATAGCTCACCTGACAGCAATTAAATCAAGGGTACCGTTCCTGCATTTCTTCGACGGATTCCGCACTTCAGCTGAAGTCCAGAAAATAGAGGTGCTTGAGGCTTGCGATCTGTTAAAGATGCTTGACAAGGATGCGCTGAGAAAATTCCGCGATAACGCTCTGAACCCTGAACATCCTGTTCAGAGAGGAACAGCTCAGAACCCGGATATCTTCTTCCAGGCAAAAGAAGCTATAAATAAATTCTATGAACCCATACCCGATATGGTTAATTCATATATGGCCGAGATATCTAAGCTAACCGGAAGGGAATACAAGCCATTTACATATTACGGCGCTCCCGATGCTGAAAACATCATCGTTGCTATGGGATCGGTAACAGATACAGCAAAAGAAGTTATTGATTATCTGAGAGCCAAAGGCGAAAAAGTAGGTTTGATCAGCGTTCATCTTTATCGTCCTTTTTCTTCAAAATATTTCTTTGATGTCTTCCCGAAATCTGTGAAAACAATCACGGTTCTCAACATGACAAAAGAATCCGGCGCACCCGGAGAACCTCTTTATCTCGATATCAAAGAGATATTCTATGACAGATCAGAAAGACCTCTGATTATAGGTGGCCGCTACGGGCTGAGCTCAAAAGATACTACTCCAAGCCAGGTTTTGTCAGTATTTGAGAACATGAAGCTCAAAGAGCCAAAGAATCATTTCACTGTTGGTATCGTTGATGATGTTACTTTTACATCACTCCCTGTTCTCCCTGAAATTCATGTTGCACTTCCCGGAACATATTCTGCAAAATTCTATGGCCTTGGTTCTGACGGAACTGTAGGTGCAAACAAGAATTCGATTAAGATCATAGGTGAAACCACTGATAAATACTGCCAGGCATATTTTGCCTATGACTCAAAAAAATCAGGTGGTATCACAACATCACACCTGCGCTTTGGCGATAAGCCAATCCGTTCACCCTATCTTGTCAATACACCCGACTTCGTTGCTTGCCATGTTCCATCTTATCTCGATAAATATGACATGCTCAAGGGGCTTAAGACCGGAGGTACTTTCCTTCTTAACTCAATCTGGGATGAAGAGGAAACCAAAAAGAGACTTCCTGACCATATGAAGAAATATCTTGCCGAAAACAAGATCAACTTCTATATAATAAATGCTACGGCTATTGCCGAGGAACTAGGCCTTGGTACAAGGACCAATACTATTATGCAGGCTACATTCTTCAAGCTGGCTGAAGTAATTCCTTATGCTCTGGCAGAGAAGGAAATGAAGAAATTCATCTTTAAATCATATGGAAGGAAGGGAGAAGATATAGTCAACATGAACTATGCTGCTGTCGATAAAGGTACGGAAGTTCATAAAATTGAAATTCCTTCTGAATGGGCGAATATTAAGATTACTGCAGAAAAAGACACGCGCAATATTCCTGATTTCGTCAGGAATATCATGGAACCCATGAATGCAATGAAAGGCGATGATCTTCCCGTAAGTGCATTTGTTGGAAGAGAAGATGGGACATTCCCATCAGGAACATCTATGTATGAAAAACGCGGTATTGCTGTCAATGTTCCTGAATGGCAGCCTGCTGAATGCATCCAGTGCAACCAGTGCTCATACGTTTGTCCTCATGCTGCAATACGTCCTTTCCTGATGACTGAAGAGGAAGTTAAAAATGCACCCGAAGGAACAAAGACGATCCAGGGTATTCCCGGCGTTCTCAAGCAATACAGGTTCAAGATACAGGTAAGCGTTTATGACTGCACAGGTTGCGGCAACTGCGCCGACGTTTGTCCTTCAAAGAAAAAGGCTCTTATTATGAAGCCTCTCGAAACTCAGCTGGCAGAAGTTGACCGCTGGACATATATGCACGAAAAAGTAGGTTACAAAGATACTGTTGTCGATAAATTCGTTAATGTAAAGAACAGCCAGTTCTCACAGCCTCTGTTTGAGTTCTCAGGCGCCTGCTCCGGTTGCGGTGAAACTCCCTATATCAAGGCTATCACGCAGCTCTATGGCGACAGGATGATTGTTGCAAATGCTACAGGCTGTACATCAATAGTTGGCGGTTCAGCTCCTTGTATGCCTTACACTCATAATAAAGACGGTCATGGACCTGCATGGGCAAATTCACTGTTCGAGGATAACGCCGAGTACGGACTTGGTCTTTCATTAGGTGTAAATAAGCTCAGGGCAAGAATAGCTCTCCGTATGAATGAAGCTGATGGTAATGTAAATGCTGATACAAAGGCTGCATTTGACGAATGGCTTGCCGGCATGTTAAATGCAGAAGCATCAAGAGCTGCTTCTGCGAAGGTTATTGCCGCATGTGAGAAAGATAAATCAGAAGTTGCAAAAGAGATCCTGAGTCTCAAACAATACCTTATTAAGAAATCTCACTGGATCTTCGGCGGTGACGGATGGGCTTATGATATTGGTTACGGAGGACTTGACCATGTTATCGCAACAGGTGAAGATGTAAATATTCTGGTGCTAGATACGGAGGTATATTCAAATACCGGCGGCCAGGCTTCAAAATCAACACCAGCAGGTGCAATTGCTAAATTTGCAGCTTCGGGCAAGAAGATCCGTAAAAAAGATCTTGGCATGATGGCAATGAGCTACGGTTATGTATATGTTGCCCAGGTAGCTATGGGAGCAAGCAATTCCCAGTACCTGAAAGCTATCAAGGAAGCCGAAGCATTTCAGGGTCCATCACTTATTATAGCCTATGCACCATGTATCAATCAGGGACTGAGAGACGGCATGGGTAAATCGCAATCACAGGAAAAAGCAGCAGTAGAAGCAGGATACTGGCACCAGTATAGGTTTAATCCTCAACTTGAAGCTGAAGGAAAGAATCCTTTCTTACTCGATTCAAAAGAGCCGGACTGGTCTAAATTCCAGGCCTTCCTCAACTCGGAAGTACGTTATTCATCTTTACTTAAGCTATTCCCGGCTGAAGCAGAAGTACTTTTCAAAGCTGCCGAGGAAAATGCAAAATGGCGCTATAACGGATACAAGAGACTCGCCGCAATGGAGTTTGGAGTAAAGACAGAAACACCAGTTAGCTAAAAGATCTTAAAATAAGAAAAAGCCATCTGAAAAGGTGGCTTTTTTATCATGCAATCGTGCAATCTGGAAGTAACCTTTCATATACGGCCTGTTGAGCATCTGAAGCCTTTAAAGCTTTTTATCCGTTGCACCATTGAACCGTTGCACCTTTGTATCGTTTTATTATTATTAGTACTTTTGTGCCCATAATAAAAGGAATGGGCAGGATATTGGGAATAGATTACGGCAGAAAGCGTGTGGGACTTGCAGTTACAGATCCGCTGAAGATATTTGCCTCACCCCTGAATACAATAAGTGCCCATGATATTGATAACTTCATTGCCGATTATATGGCATCAGAAGAGGTCGAGGCATTTGTAATAGGCTACCCTGTTAAATTGAACAATGAACCCAGTGAATCTGTTAAATATATCAATCCATTCATCAGGAAGCTTAAAAAAAGATTTCCGGGAGTACCTGTTCACCTGGTAGATGAAAGGTTTACTTCACAGATGGCGTTGAAAACAATGATTGAAGGAGGCTTGAAGAAGAAAGAGAGACAGAATAAATCGATAATCGACATGATCAGTGCATCAATTATACTTCAATCCTTTCTCGATAGAAAGAGTGAAAGAACAAACACAATTAAATAAAATGACATACCCAATTGTAATATATGGGCACCCGGTCCTCAGAAAATTAGCAGAAGATATCGAGAAGGATTATCCCGGTTTGCAAAGTATTATCTCCGACCTGTTCGAAACTATGTACAAGTCTGAGGGGCTTGGGCTGGCTGCTCCGCAAATCGGCAAATCGATCAGGATATTCGTTATCGACGGGGCCCCGGTTGCTGAAGATGAGCCATCGCTCGCTGGTTTTAAAAAGGCTTTTATAAACGCGCATATCTCCGAGAGGTGTGGTGAATTGCAGCCTATGAACGAGGGATGCCTGAGCATTCCCCACCTCAGGGAAGAGGTTAATCGTGAATCGCATATCCGTATCAGGTATTATGACGAAAGCTGGGTTTACCATGATGAAGTATTTGACGGGTACAAGGCTAGGATCATTCAGCATGAATATGATCACCTCGATGGGATATTGTTTACCGACAGGGTGAGCCCGCTCAGAAAGAGATTACTGAAAAGCAAGCTTACAGCCATCAGCAAGGGTAAATTTGAAACCGATTACAAGACAATTCTGCCAGGCCAGAAAGTCAAAAGTCTGTAAAGTCCATAAAGTCTTAAAGTCTTTAAAGTCCTAAAGTTAAAAGGTTGTAATACCTATTCATTTTAAGTACTTTTTCTTATCTTTATACAGTCTCATTAACTGCAGGCTGTGCTAATTAAGGAAATTCCGTTCCTCCGGATCATTATTCCTTTATGTGCAGGAATTGTGTCAGGATTATATTTCAGTCCCGGCCCGGCATTCATATTAGCCTCATCAGCAGTTATTATCCTAAGCTTCCTCATAAGCCTCCGGTTCAACAGGTCTTTGACCAATTCGGTTTATGGGTTATCCCTTACACTTGCACTTTATTTCGTCGGACTGTTATTATATAAGAATGAAAAAGAGGACATTTCTGTTCTTCCTCACGGGGAGGCTCTATATTCAGGATGCCTTGAAGAGTATCCTGAGGAGAAAGAGAGTACATTCAAGCTTCTGCTCAGAATTGACAATAGGATAAGCAGGGAAGGTCAAAACCGCGTAAATGGGATTATACTTCTCTACAGCAAAAAGAACCATGGAGTTTCCACGATGTTACCAGGCGACAAGCTTATGGTCAGATGCAGCCCGGCAGCCATATCAGGCAGGGGCAATCCTTTCGAATTCGATTACAGGTTTTATATGGAAACAAGGGGTATAAGATATTCTGCATTTACAGATTCTACAGATATAATCAGTCATTCAGTTCCTGAACGAAGGAGAGTAGTCTATAAGGCCCTGATAATAAGAGAAGAGATAATAGATATGTTCAGGGAGCGGGGTGTAAGCAGTAAGAATCTGCCACTTGTTTCAGCCATCACACTTGGTCAGAAGAACGGGCTCGATCCTGAACAAAAGAACTGGTTTATCAAAGCTGGTATAATGCATATAATGGCAGTATCGGGACTTCATGCCGTGATACTCAGCCTGTTTATCTTCAAGCTCCTGTTCTTTATGAAGGGAAGGCTTAATATTTTAAGGGTAATTATTACACTTATTCTTCTCTGGTCTTTTGCATTTGTTACCGGACTTACTCCCTCGGTACTGAGAGCTACACTTATGTTTTCCTTCCTGCAGGCCGGGAGTCTCCTTAAAAGACCGGCGAACGGGATAAATTCGGTCCTGGCATCAGCCTTCATACTGATCCTGATCAGACCATCAGTTATCTTCGATGCCGGATTCCTCCTCTCCTACGCAGCAGTAATCTATATAATAGCATTTTACAGGGATTTCTACTCAAAGATCAGGTTCACGCACAAGATCACGGACTGGATATGGCAGTCTGCTGCAATTACAATAATCGCACAGGCAGGCACGCTTCCGCTTACCATTTTGCTGTTCAACAGGTTTCCCACCTGGTTTATTCTGACCAACGTTATAATTGTACCGGTCTCCTCACTTGTAATAATAGCCGGGGCGATTGTACCGCTTACCTATCCTATTGTCTTTCTTTCTCATCTTGTTGCCAGGATACTCGATTTCCTGACAGGTCTAACAGAAACTCTGACAGAAAAAGCTGCTTCTCTGCCGCTTTCAACAATTGAAAATATCGGGATGACTACAATGGAATGTATCTTGCTTACTGTCGTAGTTTTCCTTTTTACCAGGTTCCTCCTTACTAAAAAATCATATTCGGTCATATATCCTCTTTCCGCCTTGCTTCTGTTTTTAGTGGCAGGAACAATAAGGGTCATTAGTACCAAAACTACTAGTCAGCTGATAGTCTATAATACCCAGGGGACGCTTACTGTAGGGGTTAGAGAAGGTAACAGGATACATCTGTACTCCGATTCAAGCTATATCGGGCAGGAAGTAAAAAGACACTGTGCCGTACTCTCATTAAAGCCTGAAATAAATATAGTCAGGAAGAGCCCGGTTCTCATAAGAGCTTCCAGCAAAAGAATACTGATCACAAAAAGCATTACTGATAAATTCATAAAGCAGACAGATCCCGATATTGTGATCCTTTCAGGTTCGCATCCTGTCGTTTTTGGAAATGCCGGTCATAGCGAAAAAATTTCAGCAATTATAATCTCACCTGAGGCCTCTTCAGGTTTCAGGTTTCCTGTAAGATCGGCAGTGGCAAATGCTGATACTATTCATTATGTACGGAGAGATGGAGCTTTTTATTTACGGCTTTGAAACTGTGATAAATAAATGTTTGAAAAAACTTGAGTATTATGCTATTTATCTCTTATTTTGTCCTGTTTTTTCAGATAATTTTTATGAGAATAATTATTGCCGGAGCAGGTGAGGTAGGAGCGCATCTTGCCAAGATGCTTTCGAACGAAAATCACGACATAATCCTGATTGATCCCGAAGAGAGCAGGCTTAAGCCTATCGAATCATCGCTTGATGTCCTTACCTATCATGGGTCAGCCACATCAATAAAGATTCTCCAGGAGATCCTTCAGAAAAAGACCGATCTGTTCATTGCAGTGACTCATTCTGAGGATACAAACATTACTGCTTCAATGCTGGCAAAGAGGTTTGGTGCTATTAAAACCATAGCCCGAATAGATAATCTCGATTTTCTTGAGCATTCGACACTCGATTTTTTCAAGGCTGCCGGGATTGATTCACTTATTTATCCTGAACTGATAGCTGCCCGTGAAGTGCTGGGCCTGCTCCAGGAAACAGGAACAACCGAGTATATGGAGTTTTCGGGTGGAAAGCTCTCTATGTTCGTTCAGAAGCTTGATGAAAATGCACCCATTCTGAATAAGAGCCTGGAGGAAATTTCAATAAGCAATAAAACTGACAAATACAGGGCAGTTGCCATTAAACGGAACGATAAAACCATTATTCCCCGGGGAAAGGAGCAGTTCCAGGTCGGTGACCTTGTCTTCGTTGTATCGACCCATGAAGGAATTGATGAGATGATGAAGTCATCAGGAAAAGAGAGTCATGAAGCCAAAAATATAATGATACTTGGCGGCAGCAGGATAGGAAAGCATGTTGCCCTTTATATGCAGAAAAACTGTGAAGTAAAGCTTATTGATTCTGATCCTGAAAAGTGCGAAGCTCTTGCCGAGATCCTTGACAACACGCTTATAATAAATGGCGATTGCAGGAATGTTGATCTTCTTGAACAGGAGGGGATTTCAAAAATGGATGCTTTTGTTGCAGTCACAGGAAATTCCGAGACCAATATTCTTTCATGCCTGCTGGCAAAGAAGATGGGTGTTAAGAAGACTATTGCCGAGGTAGAAAACATGGAGTATATTCATCTGGCTGAAAACTCGGGTATCGATACTATCATCAATAAGAAAATATCTGCAGCAAGCAGGATATTCCGGCATACGACCAACCTGAACGTAACCCAGGTTAAATATATGGCAGGGACAGAAGCCGAGGTTCTTGAATTCAACGTTCCCGTAAATGCAAAAATAACAAAAGGAACTCTCCGTAGCATGGATTTTCCAAAGGATGCGATTGTAGGCGGAGGAACAAGAGACGGTATTCCTTTCATCGCAACCGGAGATACAATTATCAGGGCTAATGATAAAGTTGTAGTCTTCACGCTGCCTACAGCCTACGACCGGCTGACAAAATTCTTTATCTGATCCGGTATGATTAATTTCAGGATCATAGCCAGGGTTTTCAGTCTGGTGTTAGTGATTGAAGGACTCTTCATGCTGCTTTCAGGATTGGTATCAATTGTTTATGGAGAGCACTCGTCACTGATGCTTTCAGGAATTATCACAACAGTCACCGGAATACTGGTATTCACTCCGCTTCGCAACGAAGAAAAGCTATCTGGAAACAAAGAGGGTTATATTATTGTGACAGGCATATGGCTTGTAATGTGTCTTTTCGGAACTATACCTTACCTGCTTAGCGGTACAATCAAAAGTTTTGGAGATGCATTTTTTGAATCAATGTCAGGTTTTACAACTACGGGTGCTTCAATCCTTACAGATGTTGAATCCCTGCCTCATGGCATTCTGTTCTGGAGGAGCGTAACCCAATGGCTCGGAGGACTGGGATTTATTATTATATCACTTTCAGTACTTCAGGTAGTAAAAACAATTAATATACAGCTAAATTTAGCTGATTTCACCGGTCAGCCTACAAACAGGATACATCCTAAAATAAAGGAGGCTGCAAAGCGCATCATCACCATTTATATAATGCTGACTTTTTCTGAATCGGTGCTTCTGATGTTTGGCGGAATGAACTTATTTGACGCTCTCTGTCATTCGTTCACAACAATATCGACCGGAGGCTTCTCGACCAGGAACGATGGAATTGCATCATTCAGTAGCCCATGGATACTTATAGTTCTTACTATTTTTATGTTCCTTGCCGGGACAAACCTGACCCTGATCTATTTCGGACTGAAGCGCAATTTCAAGAAGATTCTGGAGAATAATGAATTCATTTTTTATACAATTACCTGTATTGTATTCATCTTGGTGACTTCTTTTGTTCTCATGTCGCGACATCAGTTTTCAACAGGAAAAGCCTTCCTTGAAGGGGCCTTTCAATCAGTTTCAATTATAACGACAACAGGATTTTATCATACCAACTTCAACCTATGGGGCAGCATTCTGATCCTTATCATCTTTCTGATGATGCTGACCGGCGGAATGTCGGGGTCTGCCAGCGGCGGGCTTAAGGTAATCAGGCTCCTTCTCATTACGAAAACAACTCGTCATGAGATGAGGAAGCTCATCCATCCAAGTGCGTTTATACCTGTGCGCCATGACAAAAAAATAGTTCCGCAAAGCATTATAAGCAACCTGCTGGTGTTTATTACACTCTATTTTCTGATCCTATGTTTCAGCTCCCTGATTATTGCCTTAATGGGTAATGATATGGTGACCTCATTCAGCACTTCGGCCTCTTTGCTTGGGAATATTGGCCCCGGACTGGGCAATTTCGGGCCATTCTCAAATTATTCCGCAGTTCCAATGATCGGAAAATGGTTCTTCTCTTTTCTTATGCTTGTAGGAAGACTTGAGCTTTTCTCAGTTCTTGTACTCTTTACCGGAGGTTTCTACAGGAGATAAACATCTGATTATTCTGATCCCCAGTTATTCTTTTACAATAACGATGATGATAAATCAAGATTCCTCGCTAACGCCCGGAATGACAGGTTGATGATGGAGAACATTGTGGAAATGAGGAATCCTTCTGATATAAACGAAAAGACTAAAAAAACGAATTATAGCTCCAGTATACCTAATCCCTGACGTATTATCTCCGGCTCATCGCCTGTACAGTCGACAATTGTCGATGCTTCATTCTTTCCATAACCTCCATCGATAACGATATCCGCAAACTCACGGTATTTTTCATGGATAAGCTCAGGATCGGTGGTGTATTCGATAATTTCGTCAGGATCATGAATAGAGGTAGTAATGATCGGCCTTCCCAGCTCCCTTACCAGTTCCAGTACAATAGGATTATCCGGTATTCTTATACCCACGGTCTTCTTCTTATTCTTGAAAAGCTTCGGGATCTGGTTGTTCGCCCTCACAATGAATGTGAAAGGGCCTGGAAGGTTTCTTTTCAACAGCTTGAATATCGTATTATCCCTGATAATAGTATATTCGGAAAGCTGACTCATATCATGGAAAATCAGGGAAAGTTCAGGGTTCTCAGGATTGAGGCCCTTGAAACTGGCTATCTTATCTATCGATTTGTTTGCTTTTATATCTCACCCCATTGCATAGACAGTATCTGTCGGATATATTATTATGCCGCCAACATCAAGCAGGTCAACTACCTGCCTGATATGTTTCGGGTTAGGATTCTCCGGATAGATGCGGATCAGCATAAAGCAGATTCTTTTTACAAAGATATAGAAAAGTGCCTATTGTTGATGACCCCGCCGCTATGCGGCACCCCCTAAAGGGGTATGATCCCTAAAATTAAATAGCATTAGCCCCCCTTCAGGGAGGTTGGGGGGCCTTTCGGGAAAAGGCACAAAAAATAGGGTAAGCTACTTATATCGCACCGCTACAACTGCCTACCCTTGCTACCTTCCGGCCCTGGGGGAGTTCAGC
>PMIG01000035.1 GCA_003157055.1 Bacteroidales bacterium
ACGGCTGAATTCAGGAGACAGGATGGAGTGCACAAAAATGGCGAAATTACTCGACTGGACTCAGTGCTCTTAATGTCGCCTGCTATCAAATGATACAAATTTCCTGAACAAGTATGGTTTGAGTGTAAGCACAATACCGGTTACGGGAGCTGCTACCAGTGAGAACCTTCCTTCGCAGAAGTGACCTCTTCACGCCATGACCTGAGAATATTTGGAGAATAGTTTAATCTGCATGTACCTGGGAGCTGACATCAACGCCGATGATCGGCACCCCTTTCATTTTTCCATTTTAGCCAATTGCCGCTGGTTCAGATAAGGTCAATGTAGTTTTGGGCATTATACAATACAATTAACTTACTATGCTCTTAGTTTAAATCGGTCATGGCCATTAATTTGCGGTGAATATCCCACAAGGTCGCTGATTTTTAATTTATCATTTTTTGAAATTATTTAGTATCTTCGGACTCCTTTCGTTCCGCATCGACCACCGTACATTTCATATGTTCCACTTGTTTTTTCTCTTTTCTGCGCTGAACCCAGGGATCGATACTTGACATAAAAAATACGACAAAAACACCAGCAATGATCATCAAGATGCCAATAGCGATCAACCACGGAGACCACCAAGGAGTCTGCCATGCTAGTTGGGTAACAGAACCAGTGATCAGAATAAGTATCCCAGCGGCAATTACTGACTTTCCCCATCCCATTCTATCACCTTTATGAAGCATATTATCCCGCCTAATTATTTAGTCATTCTCTTATGATAGATACAATTGTTAACTGCTCCAACAATTAAACTCTTATAAATTTCGACTATCGATTTTCTTGAATCATTATAACAGCATCCAACATCTTCAGGTCGCAAGGTCGGACTTCCAAGTTGCCAATTACCGCAAGCTGAGACATCAATCGTCCTCCAGATCTCTTTTCGTTTGACCTGAAGAAAATGATGTCGATTTATGCCTCGCTAGTTCGCCTAATGGTTATTCCTCGATCTTCACATTGTGCTGAATCAAAAAAAATTAAATTTTAAGAAATCGTATTAAGAGTTAGAAAGCAAAAAGGAAGATTGAAAAAAATGAGAAATGAAACCGCTGAGCAGGCAAAGGCTGATTAAAATGACTATCAGCTTAAGGATGAAGAGAATTATAGGGAATTCTCTGTAGAGAAGAATACAATGGGAAAGAATGCGGTTTCCAGGTGCGGGCAAGGACCGATGATGAGGTCATCGAGCATGCACGTATTCATCAGAAAACGGCTCACGGAATGAAGGCCGATGCCAAGAAACTGGTGTCTGATTTAGGGAATATAATGTCCCATGCAAAGGCTGATGCAACGGCTGATGTAGAGAAGATTAAAGCCAAATTTGGGCATGATGATGAGGTAGGCAAGAAGGCAGCTTATGCAAAGGCTGACATAAAGGCTGATGTGGCGAAGGCGAAAGCTGATGTGCAGAATAAGCTAGCACATGAAAAAGCAGATGCAGAGAAGGCGAAAGCTGACAAAGAAAAATAGGAGGCCGATATACTGAGACAAACAACATGTAATAATTTAGGCAGATTCAGACAGGGATTCAAGAGACTTTTGAATACTTTTCGCTATTCGCTTGTCTCAGATTTATTTGGGAAAATCCTTACTTAGGGCTTCCTTCATCTTCCGTTGTAGCTGCGTGATATAAGCAGTTTTTTGGATAGTTTCTTTTGTCTGCTCTGTACTTATTAAATTGCCTATTTTGATACATTCGCCGTAGGTACGTAGGATTTCTAATGCTTGCTGCTTTTTATCTGTATCGAGGTTCGACATACAATCCATTACTGCCACAGTAGCCTGAATGCCAATTGATCTAAGAAGAATGGCATAAAGCATATCGGGAGGCATCTCAGATAAAGACGTATTGCCTTCGGAAATATCAGATTTCATATTATTCCTTGTCAGAACATATATATAAATTCTTCTTAGTATAATTTTAGTTCTTAATTGCTTTTTCTTTGAGGTACGGCTAATCGGTCATATACTTGCTGAAATTTGCTACAGCATATTGATCCTTCAGAGGACAGGAGCGTTTCGATGTTCTTTTTTAGTGACGTATTTGCGGATCGCTGAGAACGGGATGGTCTGAAGCCCCTCGGACTGAGATAACGATCATCGGTTTCATGTCGGTCACTTTGACAAACTCTCGTTTTCCGTCTCGGATCTCCATGAGATGGCTACCAAGCTGATCACAAATTTCAATATTTCTTTATTATAGATTATCACTTAGGCGGATATTACTTCCTAAGCTTATGGCTTTCTAAACCAATTGAGCTATTAACTTTGTTGGCCATCATATTGAAAGATATGATTTTGTTTGTGTTCATAGGTGCGAAATACCGGGATGAATCGAATTTGCGATTTAGATAGGACCTTCGAGAGGCAGATATTACTCTATCCTTAAAATGAATTACTTTCAATAAACTCATCCTTGCCAATTTGATAATATACTCTGGGAACAGGATGGCAAAAACCATGCTTTTTCGGGGCATAGGAAAATTACAGTTTGGGCATTGTGGAATCTTTATGATTATATATATCAAACAGAAGATGCCTAAACCACAAATAAAGCCCTTCCATGTTAAATACATCTTGGGTTTTACATTCATCCGGCAATATCCACAAAGTACCATATATCCTCGATCTACCATCACCAAACACAGTTTTTGACAAATATAGCGAAGAAATATCAGAAGAAAAAAGAGATGGTTTTGCCGAAGTATAACTCAGGCTAATGCTGGCATTGGGCCAGCGCAATTATAGATCTCTACTTCTTTTTCGAACTCTCTAATTGACGCTTGAGTTCAGCCTGGCGTTCCTTGATCTCATCTTTTTCAGCCTGGGTTTTGGCTTTCTTCATTTCTTCATCGAGCTGTTTGAGCTGTGCTTCTATGTCAACTGCCATATTTTAAAACTCCTTTACGACTCTAAATTCTAATAGGATGTTATGAAATAAAAAGATTTTGATACCTAAAATAAGTATTATTGCATTTATAATATAAATTAATACTTTTGTAAATTAAATTACGATATCTAAGACTACATTGAATCATGCTGGCCATTGGCAAAAGGGGTAGATTCGTGAAATTATCTTACTAGTCCAATGCAACTGCTATTCGTGTACCAGTAATATTTTTCGGTAATGTATTTAACCTTGAAGTGAAGAATAATACCTATGGCTGAGGAAAGTTATAGGGAATTTATGTGTAAGCTTGTAAATCCTGGATGCGATTTTTCGATACGTGCGAAGACTGATGATGAGGTCATCGAGCATGCACGTATGCATCAGGAAATAGCTCACGGCGTAAAGGATATTTCGCCTGATCTGGAAAAGAAAATCAAGGCAAACATTAGACCCGTATCGTCAGATGGGCACCAGTTTTGAGTAATTGGTTGCCCGGTATCTTTTTTTGATTTTATTATAGTACCCCTGCTTTTGGCATTCTGGGCTCTCCCGGCCTCCTTGCATAGAAGCATGAACCTGATGGAGTGAATCCTGCCAGGACAAGAAGAAGCGTCTAAGAGACATAATCGCCCCAAAAGACGGGTGTTTATAAAGGTAAGATCCTATCCTAGAGCACTATGCCCTCCCCACAATCTCATTCAGGGAAGGTGCCATCGCTAAAAGCTGATCCAGTTTTATCTCTTCCTTAGTCAGCGAAACAGCATAAGCGTTATCTGGCTCGGTTATCAATATGGCTATCGGTTCTATCCAGCATCCCAAAAGATCTCCGCACCTTTTTAAGGCAGAGATCCTGGCTACAGGATAAACCACTCTCTGATATATCTCGATGGCGTCTCCTATCGATATCCAGGTTTCGATTTCAGAACTCAATGGCGTTTTCATTGCCTTTCCCCCTGGGTGATCTTAGAGGCGACTCCATTTTGGGCCTTTTTCTGGACATCATCCCATCCCTACTCAGTTCTTTCAACAGCCGCCTGATCGTTTTCTCTCTTAGGGCATTAATGAAGGCAATAAAGACCCAAAGAACCCTGCCCCGGATCTCAGCATCCAGAGATCCGGCCAGACTCTCTCCCTCGAAATAAGGATCGACTTGGATGTGAGTTCCTGGCAGCGAAACTGCAGAAGTCAATGCCCATAGATATCCACAGATGACAGCAGTATCTGCCGGATCGTTAAGTCCCAGCGTGACTTCACATAATATATGTTCGACATGAATGGACACCATCAGACCTTCTAAGACCCGGAAAAAGGCCGGAATGGCGTCTATTAGAATGCGAGGATCTTTGGAGAACCATGCATGATTGGGCTTAAATCCTCTTTCCACAGCATTCTTTTCTACCTTCTTTATTTTACCAACAGGTTTCTTTCTGTTCTCCGCTACCTTTCTATCTTCCGCATCTTCTGGAAAAGGCAGATCTCTTTTCCCATGAAAAACCATCCGC
>PMIG01000379.1 GCA_003157055.1 Bacteroidales bacterium
TAAGTACTTGTTGTTTAGTTATGTATGCAAATTCTAATTTAAATGACCAAATGTGGTCAATAAGCTCCGCTTTTGCAGTATACAGCTGAAAATTTAAAAGGAACAAATCTTGAATTCCAGATTAGAAGCTTAATATTTTCAACCTTTTTAAGCAAATGTAATCTCCGTTCCGTTTTTGTCAAGGGTATACAGAGCGATGATTTTTTGGTATAAAAATTTATGGTATCATCGCCCTTGACAAAACCTCCACTTCGATTTTTTGTTGCTTAACAGGTTGAAATGGATTGTTATGTTCATATAAGAGTATTAATTGACAGCTTTCCAAGCCAGGGTAAGATCAGGTAAGATGGTTAAAATGAATATTACCATTACCATCATCCTTGTTTTTAACAGGTATAGAAGTTCGGGTAAGATGGGTAAGTGGTATTTACATCTTTTTTAAAGAAAAAATTCATTTTTTTATAAGAAGACCTATTTCCCAGTGAACTGTTCGGTTACCTTTTGATCATTACAAATCAATAATCCTTATGGGGTCTGCCATAGAGAGTTATGGTTCGACTCCCGCCAGCTCCACAAAAAATGCCGCGTTTGCGGCATTTTTTGTGTAGCTGGCGGGACAAGCTGTAATAAGGTATGGTGCAATGGTCCATAATATATAATCAGACGTGTATAAAAAAGCGACTAGGGCGTCGAACGGCTCCGGAATTGACTCTGTACGATGTTCACAAGCATCATAAAGGAACAGAATTTAATCTATCGTATATTCAGGAGCATATAAAAGAAGCGGAACTGAATCTTCCCTGAGTTCAGACACATAACAATAGTCCGGAATTAAATCTGTCCGGTGTTCAAAGGCGAACGAGGAGCCCGGAAACAGATCTGCTGGCATGTAAATTGAGGGTGAGTTAAGGTAAAGGATGAATTGAACAAAAACTTACGCTTCAAAACTCACTGATATGACATCAAAGCAGAGAAGAAGGCTCAGAATGTATCTTGCAGTATAGAAATATCTGACTGATAATGAAGCCCTGACTAAGGATATCCC
This sequence comes from Bacteroidales bacterium, assembly GCA_003157055.1. Classification (GTDB taxonomy): domain Bacteria; phylum Bacteroidota; class Bacteroidia; order Bacteroidales; family VadinHA17; genus LD21. Next base: position 1,046 of record PMIG01000379.1, read on the forward strand.
ACATTACACCGATTCATTCAGGTCTTTCCTCGGAATAACCGACAACATTGAAGATGCAAGCGAGAAACAATTGTTAAACAGAAGAGGAATTGCAAAGAGAAAGAAAGCGCTGCAGGATGAACTGGTGGCATTGACATGTGATTACTCAAGAAAACTAAACTATTACGCACAAATGACATCAGATGTTGAGCTGGAGGAAAAGGTAAAATCAAGTAAATCGGATTTAGAGGATATGAGGGACAATTCACTCCTCGCTTATTCGGCTTCTGTTTTTGACTTGGCCGGATCGATAGATGAAGATCTTTCAAAATACCTGATCACACCTGAAACAGGATGGGCTTTCAGAAGTGCCCTGGATCAGTTCGGCGAATATATTGACAAGCCCAGGTTTGGAATTGTGGACAGAGCAGCGACGACTACAAAACTTGAGCTTCTGTTCAGGGAAGGAAATTCGAAGCTTCGGGATATAGATACTTTGCTTAGAATCATTGCAATCAGGGAGCCATATTTTTTCAGCCAGTACATATCTGTCAGAAAGATTTTCAAAAGCAATACCGGGCCACTTTCCCTCAGGGTCAGAGTGACCGAAGCATTGACAGGCATGCCCGTTCACAGGGCTTTGATATCATGTACACTTAAAGAAAAAGAGAGGGAAACCGTTATAAGAAGAAGAAGCGCCCGCGGTGGGGGAATTGCCTTAAAGAACCTCAGGCCGGGGGAATACAGGATGGTGATAAGCAAGCTGGGATATACCGCAAAAGAGGTGATGATAACTATAAACAGCGGGGAGAGGAAGGATCTGGTGATTGAACTGGGGAAGTGACTAAAGATAAAAGACAAAAGACAAAAGTCACAAGATAAAAGAATCCCCTCCTGGGAGAACCTGCTCCGCGAAGCGGAGGGCTGGGGTTGGGTTAAATGATTAAAGACAAAAGTAAAAAGGCAAAAGGAGAAAGGCGAAAGGCAGATCAAGACAAAAGACGATTATCAGGTAATTACCATGGGGACCTGTTTGAGCGGATTTGTCACAAGATTATCTCCGTTTCCCCGAAATCTTTACCTGCTTGTCAAATAAAATTGACTTATATTATTCTTAATATTAACTTTAATTAAATTATTTAGTTTTCAGAGTTTATAATAATATTTGCAATGAAAACGAGACTCCTCCTAACCGCATCTTTATCTTTTGCCTTTTATCTTTTATCTTCCCAGGTGCCCCAGGGCTTTAACTACCAGGCCATAGCCCGCGATGGTTCAGGGACAATTCTCGCCAACCTCGCCCTGCCCGTCAAGATTGACATCCAAACCTCGCTCACAGGCGGAACACTGATCTATGAGGAACTGTTTGCTTCTGTAACATCGAACAGCTTTGGATTGATATCACTGGTTGTCGGTACAGGAACNNTTCTCTTGTTTCAAAAGAGGTTACTGGTCCGCTGTCGAAACTAGGAATAACCGGAACTACAGATGATATGGAAGAGGCACTCTTTGAAGTTAAAAACAAATCCGGGCAGACAGTCTTTGCAGTTTATAATGAAGGAATAAGGGCTTATGTTGGGAACGGATCGGCGAAAGGCACAAAGGGAGGATTCTCCGTAGGAGGCTATGATGCCACAAAGGGAAGCACTTACGACCTGTTTGTTCTAAACACCGACAGTGCTAGATTATATTTTGACAGTAAACCAAATCTTAAAGGTAAAAAGGGAGGCTTCTCCGTCGGAGGTTACGATATGACGAAAGGCACCAGTACCAATTACCTTATGATTAATAATGACAGTACAAGGATCATGACAGGTGATCCTGTTGCCGGGTTTGCAGTACAGGACCTGTCGACCAATGGAAAAAGTTACCTGCATGTTCAGTCTGGCGCCTCCAACGGGCTTGGCGTTTCCAATATTTTTCTGGGACCCGAATCAGGTTTTAAAAATACCCAGGGATCTTTCAATGTATTTCTCGGGCACACTTCAGGGTTCAATAATGAGACCGGGCATGATAATGTATTCGTCGGCCAACGTGCGGGTTATACTAATCTATCGGGTAATGCCAATCTGTTTGCAGGACAAAACAGCGGAGAAAACAATTATTTAGGTACACATAATGTTTTCCTGGGATATGAGTCAGGCAAATACAACATAAGTGGCACCCGTAATGTATATCTTGGCACCCAGTCAGGATTTAATGACAGTGTGGGTAATTATAATGTTTTTCTGGGTAATGAGGCAGGTTTTTATGAAAAAGGATCAAATAAACTGTATATCGATAACCTAGGGTCCAATTCAACGACTGCACTGGTATATGGCGATTTCAATTCAAAAGAACTCAGGCTTAATGCAAAGGTTGGAATAAATTCTAATAACAGCGGGTACCAACTCAATGTCGCAGGTGATATCAATTTCAATGGTCAATTATATCAGAATCAGGTACCTTATAATCCTGGTCTTGTTAAAGTACAGCTCACAGAGAATCTTACCAGTCCGCTTCCATATAATAATCCGTCAGTCGGTCTGCTGGTATATAATAATGGTAGCATACAGCCGCAGGGATTTTATTACTGGGACGGAACTCAATGGCTCCGTCTGGTAGCTTCAGCCTCTCCAACAGTTTCTGTAAAGTCCGTTACAGGCATTCTTGGTGGCAGTGCAACTATAAACGGGAATGTCGCCAGCAATGGAGGAACAAACATAACAAGCATGGGTTTCTGCTGGAATACAACAGGACACCCCGGTCTGACTGATTTTCATGTTCTGTATGGTACGCCAGGCACGGGCGATTTTTCAAGTACTATTTCGGGATTAACCAACTATACTGACTATCATGTAAGGGCATATGCCCAGAATAGTGCAGGAATCTCGTTCAGCCAGGAAGTAATATTCAATTCAGGCAATACTGCAACTATGCCAGTACTGACCACAGTCGCAGTTACTAATATTACAGGAACATCTGCTGTGTCCGGAGGCAATATACTAAGTGATGGAGGCAGCCCGGTCATTGCGAGGGGAGTTTGCTGGAACTCAAGCGGAACGCCGACTATTACCGACAATATGACCAATAACGGAAGCGGTTCCGGCACATTCACTTCAAACATGACCACATTGGTTATGGGGACAACTTATTATGTAAGGGCATATGCCACAAATGCTCTCGGCACTGCATACGGGGACCAGTACCAGTTCACTACTCCTACGCTGCCCGTTTTGACTACAACGCTAATCAGTTCCATTACTCAAACCGGTGCAACAGGCGGAGGCAATGTAACTTCAGCAGGAGGAGGAGTAATTACACAAAGGGGCATTTGCTGGAGCCAGACAAATCCGACACCCGGATTATCTGATTTATATACTAATGATGGCACAGGTTCAGGTATTTTTTCAAGTTCACTTTCAGGACTGTCAGCATATACTCTTTATTACGTGAGGGCATATGCAACAAATTCCGCAGGAACGGGATATGGGAATGTCGTAACATTTACCACCCTTCCTCCTCCCATAACGGATATTGACGGGAATATTTACAACACTGTTTCTATCGGAACCCAGATATGGATGGCGTCAAACCTGGTAACGACGAAGTATAATGATGGTACATCCATTCCTCTGGTAACTGATGGAACTGCCTGGAGCAATTTAACAACTCCCGGATATTGCTGGTATAACAATGACGCAACTACCTATAAAGCTACTTATGGCGCCTTATATAACTGGTACGCCGTAAACACAGGCAAACTATGTCCTTCCGGTTGGCATATGCCAACAACTGATGAGTGGACAACTTTAATAACCTATTTGGGGGGTGCAAGTATTGCCGGGGCAACATTAAAGGAAACCGGAACAACCCATTGGATTAGCCCTAATACGGGAGCGACCAACTCAAGCGGTTTTACAGGTCTTCCGGGAGAAATGCGTAACGGCAGTGGCGCATTCGATCCCATTGGGTACTATGGTTATTGGTGGACAGCTACTGAGTATAGTGCAGGCTATGCATTGTACTGGTACCTAGGCTATAATTTCACCACTATATATGGGGCCAATGGCTATATGAGAATTGGATTTTCTGTTCGTTGCGTGAAGAATAATTAATAAAGTAAATAGTTTTAAAAACCGATCGTTCTGACCATAGTTGGCCGTGCAATATTGACCGCCTAAAACCAGAGTTAAATAATTTTGTTTAGCTATGTATGTAAATTGTAACCTTTCCGGCGAAATGTGGTCAAAAAGCCCGGCTTTTGCATTATAGAATGGACCTCTTAAAAAGTTTTGTCCATCCATGAAATAAATATTCAATAATTTCAAAAATACTTTTATTGATTATTAAGCAGTTACAAAATAAAACACCTTAAAGACGT
>PMIG01000062.1:0-6755 GCA_003157055.1 Bacteroidales bacterium
ATTGTTAATAAAATAACACAAATTTAAAATTGATTTAAATAAGAAATATGCCTCAATTATAATTAATCGTTCTGCTATTCAAAACACTATGACTACTTCAATTCAATTTACAAGTTACGAAATCCTGATCTGACTAGCCAGGTAAAAAAGGGTATATTTCATTATTCAACAATGTAAAGGCCCCGTCTTTGAATAAATTAAGCCGGAAACTAAATATGAAAAAAACTGTCGAGCTTATTCCCTTTTTTCATCCTGTAATGCACGTAAAAAAGTACCAGTGCAATAGGCAATATTGAGATTGCTGCAAATAACGACCAATGTACATCCACAGAGCCTTTCATATATTTATCAAGGATGATTTCAATCAGGATGCAAAATCCTGCAGCAGAAAGAAATATGATNNGCTAAGATATTGAAGCCTTTAAATCGCGCATATCGATACAATATAACAACCAGGCATGCAAAGAAAGCAGCTGACAGTGTAATTGGAAGCCCGACAGGAATAAACCAGTTCGCTCCGGGGGTGATGAGATCAAACATGAGAAGCATCATCAGGATAGTTGCAGACAGTCCGGTTATCAGTATCCAGACGTTCCGGATTTTAAGCAATATAAAGGTCAGGAATAACCATGCTGAAACTATAGATGCATCAGCATAGAGTGACCATTTAATGCCTTTTCCAATAACAAGGTCTACAATAGTGCAAACGGCAATTCCGGAAAATGCAATTATTCCGGTTAATTCCCAGATATGCTTCCGGGTCTCTTTTTTATGAAGACTAATAATATCGGAAGGATAATTCATGGTTTCAGCTTTCACATCTGCAGGCTCATCCTGGTTCTTTCCGCATAGCGGACAATGCTTAAAACCCTCCTCAAGTTCCACTCCGCAATTGATGCATATATTCATGATATATTTATTTAATTGTCATTCAATATCTTAATATGAATTCCTGATTCAGAAAGATGCTTAAGAAAAGATTGTTCAAGTTCATTTGACCCGGTGATATTACAGAAGCACATCCTTATCCTGTCCTTAAATGAGACTATTGCGCAACTAACCTTTACTTGAGTATTGGGGGGCGGCGGCACTATATGAATAGAATCAACCAATTCTTCCATTTCTTCCGGGAGTCTTACAATACCCAGGTTAGTAATTATTCCCGAGCACTTCTTTGATCCCAGCCCCCTGTAAAAAGCTGAAATAGCCAGCCGTTTTATAAACAAGGGAAGGACCCTGATTATCAGCATCTTTTCATGACCGACATTGGATGACATGAACCTTGAGATCTGTTTGATATCCGAACTCGATTGAATATAATTGTGCACATTTTTAAGTATCTCCTCAAAAGTGTAATTCCCCAGCCTTAGATCAACTTCAGGTGTGACAAACAGGGAGAAATTCCGCATGCTCCTGCTGGGTAATTTATTCCTCATATTTACAGGCACTTCAATTCGCAGTACATCGAACTTTTGTTTTATCCCTTTCTCTTTTTCAGCGAGATATATTTTCTGAAGGGAAAACAGATAAACAGCAACAAGATATTCGGTTAATGTGACTTGATTCTTCCTTGATAATTCAAGGATCTCATTCATACTCATTTCAGAAAGGATTACTCTGAGTCTGGGCTTTTTATTAAGCCGGAACGGAAGATGCCATGCTTTCGATATTTTTCCCGGGGGAGGAAGTTTGTGAAAGAACCTGTTGAAGCTGTCTTCGACCTCATCATCGGAAACCGGAGAATCAGGCAGGATTATCCCTTCTGAGGAACTGATGGAATTTCCTGTCAGCCTCAGGTATGTATAGAGCAATGATTTCAGATATTCCATGGCGCCTGAACCGTCCGTTATTATATGAACGAACTCCACCGATATCCTGTTAGCCCTGATAAGAACTCTGTACAAAGGTTCATTCATCCTTTTAAGTGCAAAGGCAGTACATGGGATTTTTTCTTCAGGCTGAATCCTCGGCGGTTTATTATTGAACTCAAGATAGTTCCAGAATAATCCGCTTCCCAGGGAAACGTTGAAATAAGGGAACCTCACCGAGGTAATTTCAACAGCCTCTTTAATTGCCTTGTAATTTACCGGCCTTTTAAGAACCGCAGTCAGCCTGAATACAGATGTCAGCTCACCTGTCGTTATTGCAGGATATAGCTTTGCTGCATTATCGAGCCTTATCCAGTTTCTCTTTTGAATGTCTTTTGAGTCGATTTTCTGCTCCCTCCTTATTAACTGAGGTAAAATTATAAAATGTTTATTACATAACAGGTCTGCCGATATTATATGCCTTACAGTTTTCTTGTTGTAAAATTCTTATTTTTGTCAGCAACCACTATTAATCACTCTAAACACTTAAGTCATATGAAAAGACTATCCAACCCGAAGACAAGCCTGTTTATTCTTCTGATAATGTTATCTGCAGGAAACCAGCTTCTTGCACAGATGCCGATGCGCAATTTCAATCGTGTTTCAATTCTTGGCTGGAGTGATGATTCACACTACCTGATCCGGAATTTTGATGCTGAAAAAAACCTAGTGACCTTCAGTGTTGATATTAAAACAGGGAAAAGCAAAATTGTACCTACTACCAAAACCGACAGAGAACTTCTCACGGAGTCTCTTCCTTCAGGCGTTTCAATCAGTAACAATGATATAATTGCTCCTGATATGAAAAGTGTCATTATCAATAAAGAGAATGATCTTTATTATTTCGCCAAGGGCGATAAAGAACTTAAGAGACTCACAAACGACAAGACTCCTGAAGTCAATACGCGATTTTCACCTGATGGTCATAAGATTGCATACACGAAAAACAAGGATTTATATGTTTACGACCTTATAAGTGGCAGGGAAATAAGATTGACAACAGATGCATCTGAAAAAATCTACAATGGTTATTCCTCCTGGGTTTATATGGAAGAAATACTGGAGAGGCCAAGCCACTACGCAGCATTCTGGTGGGCACCCGATGGGTCAAAGATTGCTTACCTGAGAACCGACGAGACCGAAGTGCCTGTTTTTACCCTGAACCGCCTTGATGAACCAGATGGTATCCACGGCACTCTGGAAGTTGTTCCTTACCCGAAAGCTGGTGATCCGAACCCTAAGGTAAAAATGGGAATTGCTGATATAGCTACAGGAAAAACAACATGGGTCAAGACAGATTATTCAGTAGACCAGTATATTGCATGGCCTTTCTGGACTCCCGATAGCAAAAAGCTTGCTGTTCAGGTTTTGAACCGTGACCAGAATGATCTTCAGATCTTGCTTGCCGACCCTTCAACCGGGGATTTTGCAAAAATATTTGAGGAGATAAACAAGACCTGGCTTGAAATTCATGAAGATATTTATGTAATGAATAACAATACAGGTTTTATTATCCGCAGTCTTAAAAATGGCTGGGAGAACCTTTCTTTCCAGGGTTGGGACGGACACCAGATTGCGCAGCTTACCAATCTAGGCTTCCGGGTAAATTCACTCGATAGGGTGGATGAGAATATGAAGCTTGCATATTTTACGGCTACAGGGACAGAATCAACTGATTCGCACGCTTTCAGGGTAGGACTGGATGGTAAGAACCTTATTCAGATCACCAGGGGTGACGGAACACATAATGTCAGCATTTCCACAAAAGGAAGCTATCTGATAGATACATGGAACAGCATCACCAGCGCCGGTTCAATAATTGCCTATGACAAGAAGGGGAAACAGTTAAAGGAAATTTATAAATTTGATCAGCCTGTCTTCGATCCTGCAAAGAACTCGAAGGCAGAGTTTGTGAAAATCATGACTTCGGACGGGCTCTTCAATATGCCGGCAATTATCACTTACCCGGTTAATTTTGATCCTTCAAAGAAATACCCTGTAATATTTGATATTTATGGCGGTCCTGATTTTAAGAACGTTTACAACAGATGGGCAGGAAGTAGTCCATCATGGTATTCGCAGAACGGAATCATAACTTTCACTATCGATCACCGCGGTTCAGGGCAATTCGGCAGGAGAGGGCTGGATTACCTCTACCGCTCATTTGGAAAATGGGAGATACTCGATTATGAAGACGGAGTAAAGTGGCTTCTTTCTAAACCTTATATCGATGGTACAAAAATGGGAATCACCGGGAGTTCTTTTGGAGGCTATATGACCTGTCTCGCACTTACAAAAGGCGCCGATTACTGGACACATGGATTTGCAGGTTCCTCGGTTACTGACTGGCGATTATATGATGATGTTTATACAGAGCGTTATATGGACACTCCTATGGATAATCCTGATGGATATAAAGATGGCTCGGTTCTTACCTTTTCTAAAAATCTGAAAGGGAAGCTTTATATGACGCACGGTGATATGGACGATAATGTTCATATGCAGAACTCGATTTACCTTATCTCCAAACTCGAGGATGAGGGAAAATCATTTCAATTCATGCTTTATCCTGAAGGTCGCCACGGATGGGGTGGGGCAAAAGCCATGCATTCGCGGAATGAAGCAAACAAGTTCTGGCTTGAGAATTTCTTTGGCAGGAAATAGTCATGCATTCCGAATCTGACTGACATATGAAAAAGATACTGTCCTGATGGCGTAACCAGGATAAAACCGGAGCTCCCTAAACCATGACTGAAAGGCAGTCAGGATCTTGTCTTACAAAAATAAGCTGATCATCTTTATACCTATAAAAATCAGTTTCTTAAAAAGATCATTTATTTCTTTTGTTTTGTTTGTTATATTGGAGCATAAATAAAATTGTATTTTATGGTAACAGGGATACTTAAAGATTCCGGTACCGAAAGCAGGGTGGCAATGCTTCCCGGTGAGGCTGCCGGACTGAAAAAGCTTGGCGTTGAGATAATGGTCGAGAATGGTGCAGGTGATTTTGCTTTCGTATCGGACCATGATTATAATGCAGCAGGCATTACTGTTGTTCCGCGAAACGATATCTTTTCAAAAGCTGACCTTATACTGACAATCAACCCGATTCCTGAAAACGATCTGAATTTGTGCAGGGAAGGGCAGGTTTTATGTTGTGTGGTTGCTCCCGTAGAAAACGCCGGATGGCTGGAGACGGCAAGATTAAAGGGTCTGACTGTTCTGGCTCTCGATCTGATTCCAAGGACAACCCGTGCCCAGTCGATGGATATACTCTCCTCAATGGCCACCGTTTCGGGGTATAAAGCGGTGCTTCATGCCGCCTCACTTCTGCCGCGTTTTTTCCCTATGTTCATGTCGGCCGCCGGGACGATCAAGCCTTCTAGAGTGCTTATCCTTGGTGCCGGTGTTGCCGGCCTGCAGGCAATTGCAATTGCAAGAAAGCTGGGAGCTGTTGTTGAGGTATTCGACGTTAGATCAGCTGTTAAAGAGGAAGTGAAGAGCCTGGGCGGAAAATTCGTTGAGGTAGAAGGAGCCAGAGAGGATTCAGCTGCCGGTGGTTATGCCGTGGAGCAGCCAGAAGAGTTTAAGAAAAAACAACAGGATCTTATCCAGCAAAGGGCAATTGCAGCTGACGTGGTGATAGCTACCGCCCAGATACCCGGTAAAAAGGCACCGGTGCTCCTTCTGAAGGGGACAGTCAACTCAATGAAACCAGGTTCAGTTATCGTTGACCTAGCTGCATCAACAGGAGGCAACTGTGAATTAACTGAAAACGGAAAAACCATTGTTATCAATGGGGTTAAATTAATCGGAAAGTCAGACTATCCATCTGATATGCCTACAGATGCAAGCAAAATGTTCGGCTGTAATATCAACAACCTTCTTAAAATAATGGTTGACAAGCAGGGCAATCTGGCGCTCAACATGCAGGACGATATCATAAACGGGACTACAGCAGTTCATTCTAAAGAATATATAAGCCAGCGAGTTAAACAAATGCTAAATATTAAATAGATCGGGATATGGAGAAGATGTTAAGTTTTTTCTTGGAGCACAGGGAGGCAATATTTATTGTGATCCTGTCGATCTTTCTGGGTATCGAGGTTATCAGCCATGTTCCGGCTATCCTTCATACACCTCTAATGTCGGGCGCAAATGCTATTCACGGGGTCGTAATAATAGGGGCAATTATCGTGATGGGACATGCCGATACAACAGGATCGATGATCCTGGGGTTCCTGGCAGTTGTTCTCGGTACACTGAACGTAGTGGGAGGATTCGTGGTCACGGACAGGATGCTCGAAATGTTCAAAAAGAAAAAATAATTATTTAATATGGATATAAATCGCTAAAAGATAGTATAATGGATCAACTATCCCACATAACAGGAATATCCATACTGGAAATTACTTATGTAATAGCATCTGTACTTTTCATTCTTGGTTTGAAAATGCTAAGCCACCCGCTTACCGCCAGGAGAGGGAATATCCTTGCGGCATTCGGGATGGTATTTGCAATAATTGCGACTATTTTGTTTCACAGGAAAGATGGTCAGCCAATCGGAAATATTCCATGGATACTGGGCGCAATCGTAATAGGTACGGTAATCGGATTTGTAATCGCCAAAAAAGTAAAGATGACAGCCATGCCTCAGCTGGTTTCATTTTTCAATGGAATGGGAGGTGCAGCAGCTGCACTGATATCGATGATGGAATTTCCGCATATAAGGCCTGAGCTTATTGCAGAACATGGAATGGCCAACGGGCATGTGCTTGCAATTCTTCTGGGACTTATGATCGGTACCATATCATGGGCCGGGAGTATGATTGCATTTGGAAAGCTCGACGGAAAGATCGGCGATCTGAGGATCAAGGCAATGAAATA
>PMIG01000062.1:6775-8129 GCA_003157055.1 Bacteroidales bacterium
GTAATCTCGCTCCTGAACTCGTTTACAGGTGTGGCAGCAGCTATGGGTGGTTTCCTTTATAATAACCAGGCAATGCTTACAGGTGGAATCCTTGTAGGCTCAGCAGGAACAATACTTACGGTGCTGATGTGCAAGGCAATGAACAGGTCACTTCTTAACGTAATTGTCGGGGTATTCGGAGGCGGAGGCGCATCAAATGTTCAGGCTGGAGGTACAGTCAGGGAGATCACTCTTTCCGATGCAGCGGTGCTTCTCAGCTACTCGAAAAAAGTTGTGATCGTACCTGGTTACGGTCTTGCCGTTGCCCAGGCGCAGCATATATGCCATGAGCTCGATAAGGTTCTTGAGGAAAAAGGGGTAGAGGTAAAGTACGCTATTCATCCCGTTGCCGGAAGAATGCCCGGGCACATGAATGTTTTGCTTGCCGAGGCAGATGTTCCCTATGAGCAGCTTATTGAAAGCGATGTTATAAATCCGGACCTTCCGAATACTGATGTAGTGGTTGTCATTGGTGCTAATGATGTAGTAAACCCTGCCGCAGAGGATGATCCTTCGAGCCCCATATACGGAATGCCGATCGTTAAGGTCCGGGATGCTAAAAACATCATCGTTATGAAACGAGGTATGGGAAAAGGTTATGCCGCTATCGAGAACATGCTCTTCTATAATGATAAAACGAGAATGCTTTTCGGCGATGCCAAGAGCACTCTGCAGAATCTTGTTAATGAAGTAAAAAGCTTATGAATCAATCTGTTGAAAAGCTGGCTCTCCTGCGGGCTGCTATGAAACAGAATGGCATCGATGTTTATATTATCCCCTTATCCGATCCTCACATTGGTGAATACATTCCTGACTATTGGAATATAATCGCCTGGCTTACAGGTTTTACCGGATCTGCTGCTACAGTTATAATAACTGATTCATTTGCAGGATTGTGGACAGACTCAAGATACTTTATACAGGCTGAAAAAGAGCTTGCCGGATCAGGTTTTGAACTGGTAAAACCTGTCGGGCCAGTAAATTCAGGATATGTCGAGTGGCTTACGGCGAATTTAAGTGATGAAAGCAGGATAGCATTTGATGGGAATATTTTTCCTATTGACCAGGCAAGGAGGCTGAAAGAACATCTCAGCGGGAAGAAATACTTATTCAATTTAGATTGCGACCTGGTTTCAGATATCTGGAGCGAACGTCCCGCATTGCCAGACTCACTGGCCTGGGACCATTTAACGGAATTCTCTGGGAAAGAGAGATCAAAGAAGATTGCTGAGGTCAGAGAACAGATGAAAAAGCTTGGCATTGATTTCCACCTTCTTACCTCTCCTGACGATATAATGTGGATGCTTAATATCAG
>PMIG01000228.1:0-869 GCA_003157055.1 Bacteroidales bacterium
AATGGCTTTTCAGGCCATTCCTCGGAAGGTGTCCCGTTAACACCCACGAACATCATGTTCCAGTTGCTTCCGACCCATTTTCCCATATCACTGTTCCTTGTAAGCCACTGCTGCTGAGGACCGGAGTTGATAGTTCCGTCAACTTTTGAGTCGGCAAGAAATCCTCCGCTGGCATAACCCTTGTCATAAAGCTGCAGGTTCCCTTTAATATGTACCCTTCTAAGCGGGGCAGCCTGTGATACTCCCCAGACCATAGTGGAATTCACGGAGGGTATAATAGTCATGTTACCAACTGACCGCCAGAAATTTGTGAGTACGCTGTTCCCATGAGTGGTATTGGATCTCACCGCTCCATTGATCACAACATCTTCAGGCGAGGCTCCTAGACCCAGCACTTCCATGTAATAATCCACCTTAATATCGAGATCATACATGCCGGGTTTGAAGAGAAGGGCATACCTGTTTATCGTGAATTCACCTCTTCTGGCCGACTGCCTGGCAAAAATTGAATCGATCAGCGACTGTACCTCCTTCATATCCATTCCGGGCTCAAAGACAAAAACATTTTTGCCAAGTATGCTCTTGCTATATTTTTCTGAAAATGNNTATAAAAATTGTACAATTTTTATATAGTATGAATGAACCCAAATGATTTTTTATTGTTTCATATTTGAACTGATGTCAAAACTAACTAATATGGATAATAAATTATTTTCTAAGTACAAGCTTGGCAATGCAAGCCTTCAGAACCGCGTTGTAATGTCGCCAATGACCAGGTCAAGGGCAACAGGAAATATCCCGAATGATCTTATGGCTGAGTATTATGGTCAGCGTTCATCAGCTGGTCTCATTATAACCGAAGGGACATC
>PMIG01000228.1:875-8892 GCA_003157055.1 Bacteroidales bacterium
AGGACATCAGCTTAATCTTCCTGTTGGGGCAAAAGTGCTTGCTCCTTCAGCTGTTAAGGCAGCAGGACAGATCTGGACTGACCAGAAACAGTTGCAGGATTACCCAGTTCCGGCAGTGATGACTGCAGATGAGATTAACCAGGCAAAAAAAGAGTATGTAACTGCAGCCCTCAATGCTATTGAAGCTGGATTTGACGGAGTGGAACTGCATGGAGCAAACGGTTACCTGCTCGAGCAGTTTCTCTCACCTATAAGTAATATACGTACAGATAATTATGGAGGATCAATCGAAAACCGAAGCCGTTTTGTTCTTGAAGTAGCTGAAGCTGTTTCATCATCAATAGGCAGAGAGAGAACCGGAATCCGATTATCTCCATACGGTATTGCAAGCGATATGCCTCATTATCCGGAGATAGATGCCACATACAAATATCTGGCAGTTGAGCTGAACAGGATTGGAATTGAATATATTCATATTGTGGATCATTCGGCCATGGGAGCACCAATTGTGCCAGCGGAAATAAAAAGCGAAATAAGAAAGCTTTTCAAAAATACCTTGATTCTTTCCGGAGGTTATAATCCTGAGAGGGCAGAGGCCGATCTTCAGAAGGGTAATTGTAATCTTATTGCATTCGGTCGTCCTTTCATCAACAATCCCGACCTTGTTGAGAGGTTCAGAAATAAGCAGACCTTATCGTCAGATCCTAAATTTGATCTTTTTTACACACCAGGTCCGAATGGTTATACGGATTATCCTTTCTATAAAGGACAGATAAAGTAATTAAATACCTTAGGCAAATAATAAGATCCACTCTTTCCTTTCCAAGGGTGGATCTTTATTTTAAATTTCTTCCCGATACCTGAAACCCGCAACCCGACGCCTACTTGTTATTTACACTCCTCATTATATATCTCTGCCAGGATCATGAAGTTATTAAACTTGCGGAGATCGGGGTTTTTAGCTATCTCATCATCAATAGCCTTGCATCCGGAGAAGAGATTAATGAACAACCCGTCATAGTTGTCCTTTTCGACTTTAATATAGGGAGCGCCATTTATGCTTAAATAGTAACTCGAATACTTGGTCCTAATCTCGATGATCCTGGAACTTGTCTTGTAGGTTGGACCAATAGATAATCCTTCCCCTGAGACCCATGAGAATCCAATCCCATCTATTCTGGATTCTGTTTTGACGACTAATGTATTTGTACCGATGGCGCTCCTGTTCTGGTAGACCGTAATCCTTCCAGATAGCAGTCTGTGCATGAAGACAGGTACATTTTTCTTAAATGATGGAACGCTTACATACTCTTCAAAACCTGTTACAACAGGTACGGGATCATTATTCATCCATTCTTTCCGGACAAAGCCAAATCCCCGGATCTCGCCTGCAGTAAAATTTCCCGACATACCGTTCTCTCCGGTGAATTTAATCTCGACGGGATTATTCTCGACATATTTGAGTGTCCACCTGAGCTTTCCGGATATTGTATCTCCTTTGCCGTTGATCATATAACCATCCGTCATCAGCCCCGGAGACATTCCTTCACCAATAGATTCTGTTTGCGCTTTTCCTGAAATTTGGAATGCTAATGCTATTATTATTAGTGCGAAGAATTTTATAAAATTGCAGGAAGTCGTCATAATTTACAGTATATAAATTAATCTGAACTAATAATTTAAAGATCGCCAGAGATTATTTAACTCCTATTCTCGTTCCAGTCTGGACAATAAGATTCTTCCGCCATTCGAATTTAGNNGTACCTGACTGTTTGTCGGCTGTGCCGGCGGGATAAAGTCGGATACCCATTACATCCTTGTTCGTTCCTGCATAGGTCATTACACCTGCGTTAAGGTTAGTTGTGACAGTGTAGCTTACATCAGGTTTCATGGTGAAGTTCTCTAGCCAGATTCTCTGGATATGTCCGGAAACACCAAGAGTTATGGCCATATCATAAGTGCCTGGTTTCATCTTCCCGGCTTTGTTGTTTGTTACTTTATCGGGAGCGACAGGCGTATCGTGTTTTCCTTTAGTGTAAAACGATGGTACACCGAATAAAGGGTTATCTTCCAAAATGCCTTTGTATCTGTTTACCTTCAATTCATAGGCAGATAATCCGCCCTGGCTTCCTGCAGTCTCCTGCAGCAGGATCTGGAAATCATATAGCGTTACCGAAACAGTTGTTTTGGATCCTGACTTGATTGTAATATTTTCTACGTCGAAGCTAAGAGAACCAGGTTTTCCTGATAGCTTGAAAATAAGCTTCATGGTGTAGGTTCCTGGTTTTGCATTCTGGAGCTTTACCTCTTTCCCTGAGCTGAAAAGCTTATATGAGGAGCTCGAGGTGAGGTCTCCAAGAATCCTCAGGTTTATGGCCAAAGGAGCTTTATCGGCAGCATTTAGGGGAGCGAAAGCCTGGGAAACCCAAACCTGGTTCCAGCATTTCTCAGTTTTTATTACTATGCCATTATCTAGTTTGCAGGTATAGTTTGACACATTCTGGCCATTTAAAGAAATTATAAGCGCAGACTGAATTGCAAAAAGGACTAGTAGATTCTTCATGGCTATATTTTTAATGATTTGGTTCTGATATCATCAAAGTTATTATATTCCATATTTAGAAAAAAATTATTTTCTCATTGTTTCAAGTGAATGGTTAAGAAATTTATTTCCTCAAACCCTTTTTTCTTACTTTTGCACAAATTCCCTTGAAATGGAATGGCTGTCCGATCTGCTTTTAAAACAGAATGTTGCGCATACTATACTGATTTACAGTGCGGTAATTTCGCTTGGTGTTTTCCTTGGGAAGATAAGGATATCCGGTATATCACTGGGAATAGCATTCGTACTTTTTGCTGGCATTGCTGCAAGTCATTTCGGGTTCACGGCTAACCTCGAGGTCGTCGATTTCATAAAAGATTTCGGATTAATACTCTTCGTTTTTTCAATAGGCCTTCAGGTTGGCCCCGGCTTTTTTTCGTCATTCAAAAGGGGAGGGCTGACGCTTAATCTTCTTGCTTTGGGTACTGTTTTTCTGGGTGGGTTGACGGTGGTGATCATCCATTTTGCAACTGGAATGTCGATGCCAATGCTTGTTGGTGTCATGTCGGGAGCGGTTACCAATACTCCGGGACTGGGAGCAGCCCAGCAGACACTGGCACAAATATCAGGCGGGGGAGAAATTCCTCCTATCGGACTGGGATATGCTGTTGCCTACCCGTTCGGTGTGCTTGGGATCATACTTACAATGTTGATGATGAGAAAGTTCCTTAAGATCAACGTAAACGAAGAGCTTAGGCTCTATGACAAGGTACAGCATCCTGAAGAGCAGCTTCCTGAAAGAGTAAGTATCCAGGTTACCAACCGGAAGGTTATTGGTGAAACCATTCGTGAGATAATGCCCACCATTAACCATAGTTTTGTAATTTCAAGAATACTCCATAAAGGCGACCTGATACCCGCAGGATCAGATAGCGTGCTTTACGAAAATGATATTGTCCTTGTGGTCGCTCAGAAGGGTGCTATCCCTGCAATCATTGCACAGATTGGCATGGTGAGCAATATGGATCTTTCAGTAAAGTCAGGCAAGCTGATTTCAAGAAGGCTCTTGGTGACAAACCGTGAGATATTCGGTAAAAGGCTTGGATCTCTTAATCTCAGGGCTAAATACAACATCAACATTACAAGGTTATACCGGTCGGGCATTGAGCTTGTGGCTTCTCCGGAGCTGAGGCTCCAGATGGGTGATAAGCTTACCGTGGTTGGCGATGAGGGGTCAATCGATAAGGTAATAAAAGAGATTGGAAATTCGATCAAGAGGCTTGATGAGCCGAATATCATTCCCATTTTCATCGGCATTCTTCTTGGAGTGCTTCTTGGCAGCATTCCTTTCAGGATACCTGGTGTTGCCAATCCTATAAAGCTTGGACTGGCAGGAGGACCATTGATAGTAGCCCTGCTATTGAGCAAATATGGTTACAAATTCCAGCTGGTCTCATATACTACGCCCAGTGCCAACCTTATGCTTCGTGAGATCGGAATAGTACTCTTCCTTGCAAGCGTAGGACTTGCTTCAGGAGAGAAGTTTATCCCAACCCTCTTGTCGGGAGATGGTTTTATATGGATGGGATATGGAGCGATCATTACTATACTTCCGCTGCTTATCATTGGTCTCTTCTCGAGGCTTGTACTCAAAAGGAATTACCTTGAGGTTTGTGGCCTTCTTGCCGGTAGTATGACGGATCCTCCGGCCCTTGCATATGCCGGCAGCATAGCTCAGTCAGAAGCACCGGCTGTCGCTTATGCAACAATTTATCCTCTGGTGATGTTCCTCAGGATTTTTGTTGCCCAATTGTTGATATTACTGTTCATATAGTTTATATTTTTCATTTCTCACCATATAAGGGAGGACGGAATTATACGTAATTAGCATCGAAACTTTAAGAAAAAGGGGGAAGTTATGCCATTTTCATTCAGATCAGGTTTTATTCGTCTGCTGACAGTTAGCTTATTATTAATGATATATTGCCAGTCTGTTTCTGGTATTGAGAAGTTCAGAACTCCCAGATTCAGGGTGATCGCCTTTTACAAGGCCGAAAATGATCAGGGGCATATCAGCTTTGTTCACGAAGCTAACAGGTGGTTCTCAAAAATGGCAGTTGCAAATAATTTTACCTATGATTCCACAAATGACTGGGATAATATGAATTTGGAATTCCTTTCGGGTTACCAGGTGGTTATTTTTCTCGATGCAAGACCGGAAGAGGGTTCACAAAGGGAAGCATTCCAGAAATATATGGAGGCAGGAGGTGGCTGGATGGGGTTCCATTTTTCAGCTTTCGCCATGAACCAGACTGCGTTTCTGCAAAACTGGGACTGGTATCATAATGTTTTTCTCGGGTCGGGTGAATATTCTGGAAATACCTGGCGCCCCACGTCAGCTGTTCTGCATGTTGATGACAAAAGGAATCCTTCAGTAAGACACCTTCCACGCACTTTCACCTCCTCACCAAATGAATGGTACAAGTGGAAGAATGATCTCAGGAAGAATCCGGATATCAGGATACTTGTATCAATAGACTCTTCAAGTTATCCTCTTGGTACCGGTCCGAAGCTTAATGAGATATGGCATAGCGGATATTACCCGGTTATCTGGACGAACAGAAATTACCGTATGCTTTATATCAATATGGGGCACAATGACATCGATTATGAGCACAATACCAATGAAGAGCTATCTCTGACTTTTTCAAACAAGAATGTGGACAAGCTTGTCATGAACGGGATCTACTGGCTTGCCAGGAAAAGGAAGCAGTTCAAAGGCAGCGAGGAAGGATTCTGATGTACTCTCTGGTTTTCGGTTAAAACACCAAAGTCTGTATCGAATGTGGCAGAATATGTATTTCAGCCACACCTGTTCCCGCACATAGAATATATCTGGCCTCTTTAGGACTCTGGTTCATCACTACGATAATCACGCTTCCATCTTCGTTAATGAATCCAGTTGTAAGAAGATCACTTCGGCTTGAAGAACAGGAAATCCTTTTTGCACCGGGACGTATGAATTTCGAGAAGTGTCCGATATAAAAATATGCTGGCGTAAATATCAGTTCACCTGTCTTTGTATTTCCGTGGACAGGGGCGAAGCAGAAGTTGCCTACGTGATTAGGCCCGCCTGTTTCATCAAGTAAGATGTTCCAGTCTGTCCAGCCGCATGCACCATTATTGAAATCATTGATCATTGCTTCTCCATATCTTTCAGCCAGACTCCAGTCATAGTATCTCGCTGTATCAAACTTACCATTGCAACCTTCAGTAAAGAGAAGGTTAACGCCGGGATATGTCTCATGAACTATGCCGAGGTTTGTAAACATCTGTTTGCCGCCGCTCCAGTCTTCGTACCAGTGGAATCCCATTCCCCACACATATTTTGATGCATCAGGGTCATCAAGTATAACCCTTGCTCTTTGGGCAATAATGTCACGGTTATGATCCCATATAATTATTTTCTTGTCGCCCAGACCCTCTTTTTTCATTGTCGGGCCAAGATAATTCTTCAGGAAATCCCTTTCATCTTCGGCATAAAAGATGCATGATTCCCATTTCTGAACAGCCATTGGTTCGTTCTGAATGGTTATTCCCCATACAGGAATGCCAGCCTTCTCATAACTCTTGATAAATTTCGTATAATAGGATGCCCATGACTGGAAATACTCAGGGAGAAGCTTACCGCCATAAAGCATATTGTTATTATCTTTCATGAATGCCGGCGGACTCCAGGGGCTTGCAAACAAGGTAAGTTTTCCGCCTGCAGCTGCAATGGCTTTTTTGATTAGGGGCATCTTGAACTTTTCATCATGAGCCAGAGTAAACGATTTTAGTTCTTTGTCTCCTTCATTAATATATGTATAGCTGTCGCTGGAGAAATCGCAGCTGTTAATGTTCGTCCTGCCAAGTGAATAGCCTATCCCTTTTTGAATATCATAATAGGCTGTCAGAAACTGCTGCTGTTTTTCCTCAGGAAGCTTGGCAAATGTCTCAGCAGCTGCGTCAGTAAGTGCTCCACCAATGCCCAGAAATGACTGAAATTTTTTTGTCGGATCGGCAAAAAGGTAAATATTTTTTTCGGATGTCTTCCTGGGTGCAGCAAAGATGACAGAATCGGCTTGAGAGAGACGGTAATCAGTACTGTCGGCTGTAGTATATATGACAACTTTTTTTCCTTCAGTCTTAAATGTGTTGAATGGCGCTCCGGCAGTTACATTTATTTGATGCGGTCCGCTGCATGCGAAGAGCAGAAGCATCGGGATTAACAAATAACATTTTATCATAAAGTTGATATTTTAAAATATTGCACAATCGTTATCTGTCAGAATAACCTTATCATAATTTTTCTGAATTTTCCACCATTAAATACATCTCCCATCAGGGTTTCACCTCTTACCATGAAAAAAGGTCTTGTAACAGTAACTGGAAGATCGAAAGCAAGATAAGTTGAATCTGAAGCTCCTGCCAGAGTATTGTATTTGTCAAGGTATCCGAAGGGATGAGATTTTTCAAGGAACTGCTGGACCTTTGGAAGGTTATCGTATTTAATTCCGTGTTCGTCGATTATATAGCCAATGTTGTTATCCCAGTTATGTCCAATCCTCCGGGCCATGTTTTCAACCCTGAATGTCACTACGTAAAACATGCCATTTGCATTAAGCGTATCAGTGTCATTTTTCAGGAACCTTGAGACCATATAATTTGAAACCGAATATTCGAAATCGTCGTGATGAATCCTGTCTCCAACATTTATCACATACCCCGTTTTATTTGAAGTGCATGAAGTCAGTAATAGTACAACCGGTATTATAAAGAAATTTTTCATCTTAACAGAAGTTTTATAATATTCTCTTTAAATTTTGTGTAAGGAGGATATCGTGCAAAAATATCAACAAGATTTGATTTTTCCATCACCGACCGCATGTTTGAGAAAGTCTCAAACGACTTTCTACCGTGATATCTGCCCATACCGCTACAGAATGATCTCCTGTGACAAAGAGAATAAGCTCCTGCTCATGACTCAGGATCAGAGATCTTAGTTTCTTAAGGTTCTCCAGCCTGAAATTTATATCCTGTGTTCCTCCTGAAGTAAAAAATCTCCTTTGACTTTCAAGGATGAATTCGATCTCGTCTTTTTCCATTTGCAATAAAAATATCCTGAGGCGGCAAATATAATAAGTATAGAGGTTGATCCGTAAATTTGTGGAAAATATTAAGTCCGTGATCTGACGAAAGAAAGTTTTTCAGATTCTGAATGTATGGGTATATTTCAGTAGAATAGTTCTGGTTGATCTGACCGGCAATTTTGGGGGTTCATTCATGAGAACTGTTATCAGTATTGAATTTTTCGCTCACAAGTTCAGGCCACTGGAGGTCAAGCTCCTTCAGGGTTTTTAATACAACTTTAGCCACCGCATAAATCTTCTGCCAGTTTTCGTCGGTAGGAACTATGTGCCATGGAACCTCGTT
>PMIG01000209.1 GCA_003157055.1 Bacteroidales bacterium
ACAACACGGGAAGTAGGAACGGGATCAGGCCTAGGTTTGTCAGTGGTTCATGGAATTGTATCAGAAATGGATGGTTCAGTTCTTGTTTCAAGCGAAAAGGGGGAAGGATCAGTTTTCTATATCTATCTTCCCGTTTATTTCGACAAAGCAAGAAAGCCTGCCTTGCATGGAAGGAAAAAGAAATTATTATTCGTAACTGGAAACAGGCATGAGTCAAGAATCCTGTCACTGGGTCTTGAAAGTGCAGGATTTGAAATGACGCAGTCGTCAGAGATCAAGCATTTCAATAAAATACTTGCTGAGCCTAAGACAAGACCTGACATTGTGATTTATATGAGCGAAGCAGAGCAGATCAGGATCGATGACCTTATAAGCTCATTCCAGAAATGCGGTATAACACCTCCATGTATAATAATATGTGATTCCAACCAGGACAATTCGGGAGAAAAATTGGTAAATTCGGGAATTATCAGTCAGCAGCTGGTAAAACCTGTTTCACTCAAGGAAATAGAAACTGCGATTCAATTGTCTATCAAAAGATAATTGAATTATAAACTTTATTAATTCAATAACATAATGCCAGGTATATTAATTGTTGAGGATAATCGTGAACTGCGTGAGATGCTTAAAGAATCTCTCATCAGAAAAAGATTCACGGTTCAGGAAGCTGAGAACGGAAAAGATGCAATAATTCATTTCAAACCAGGAGTAACTGATTTGGTTGTGACTGATCTGATAATGCCTGAAGAGGATGGCCTGAAAGTTATAATGACACTCAGGGAAATAAAACCTTCCATAAAGGTCATCGCTATTTCCGGAGGAGGTAAAGCCGGACCTGCCAGTTATCTTAACATGGCAAAAGCATTGGGTGCTGATGCAATATATTACAAGCCATTTTCTGTAAATGAAATGATCGGGAAAATTGAGGAGCTGCTTAAAATTGAACAACCATTATAATTTGAATGTTATATTTGGAAATAGTATATAAGAATATGATAAACGGACAGGCTGCCGGAATGCAGACTGCTTAATGAAGCGACTGACTTTAACAATTATCTGTTTTCTGATCCTATCGCCGGCCTTCAGACTCTTTTCACAGGAAGCGATAAGGAAACCTGTTGCCCTTAATAACTGTTATGCTGGTAACAAGGTGACAAGAATCTATATACCGCCTCCGAAGGAGTTCTACTCAGGATTGAACAAAAAAGGAGGCGCTACAGTAACTGTCATTTGTTCAGGCTTTCCTGCAGCTGCAAAAACAGCAGTTGAATATGCAGCATCGATACTCCAATCGGTATTGCCTTCTGATGCCCGCATAACGGTCCATGCCACCTGGGAGAATATAACCACGGCCAATGTCCTTGCCCAGGCATCGACGACTGAGTTAATTGCCGGTTGGGACATTGATGCCCAGGTTCCCTATGCCTTTTATCCCGTTGCTCTCGCTGAAAAAATTGCCGGCAAGTCTCTTAACAGTGATGCTGAAGGAGACATGGTTCTGTATGTAAACAGCACTGTAAATTGGTATTTAAGGACAGATGGAAATGTTTTATCACTTAAATACGACCTTGTCACAGTGGCACTCCATGAAATGATTCACGGACTTGGTTTCCTCGACAGCATGACTTCAGGATCAACCACTGCATCCTATGGCGTTTCAGGCGTACCCTTGATTTACGATACTTTTGTCGAAAACTTCGCCGGGAAAAGACTGACCGATACAATGTCATTCAAAAATCCCTCCAGCGATCTGAGAGCAGCCCTTATAAGTGGTCAGCTCTATTTCAACGGACCTGTTCTCAAAAATTATTCGGGAACCAGGGCCAGGTTATATTCGCCTGCTATTTTCGATGCCGGATCCAGTGTATCGCATCTCGATGAGAACACAACCCTGGAAATAAATGCACTCATGACACCCAATATAGATTTGCAAGAGGCAATTCATAATCCGGGCAGATTAACCATGTCAATTCTCGGTGACCTTGGCTGGAAAAACACCCGTATTATTCATAGCAAGCCAAAGGACACTGAGGAGCATATTTCATCTTTGCCTATTCTTGCTTCGGTTAAATCCGATACTGTTTATAATCACAACAATGTGAGACTGATCTGGTCATTTGATAATTTTACGACAAGCGATTCGACAATAATGACTTCGCCACTGTCGGATAATAATTATTCTGCTTCGGTTCCAATCCCTTCTTACGGTATAAATCTGGAATATTACATTTCAGCAGAAGATTGTCTCGGAAGAATTTATAAATCTCCGTCATATACCTATAAGTACCATTATTCGGTTTATATCGGCATAGATACTGTTAAACCGGTTATAACCCATACACAGCTTACTTCATTATTTGAGAAAGTAAATTCAATAGATTTTGAAGCAGGTGTGACTGACAACCTTGGCGTTGACACGGTATATCTTGAATATATTGTAAATAATGGCTCAACATCACATCTTGGACTGATCCCAGACGGATATGATAATTATAAGAATAAACTATATCCTAAGGCGCTGTCGCTCATTGGTGGAGATTCGATCCGTTACAGGATTATTGCAATTGATAAAGCCGGGTCTCCTAATGAGAAAATATCTCCTTCAGCAGGCTGGTACACAATTAAGATTGAATCAGTTAATCCTGTTGAGAATAAATATTCAACCAACTTCTCCGGTGCTTCAGGTGATTTTCTGAATGATGGCTTCACAATTTCCAAACCTGCAGGTTTTTCAGCATATGGACTAAATACACCGCACCCGTATGCAAGCCCTGAAGGTAATGGAGACAGCATTACATATACCGCTGCACTCAGGACTCCTCTTAAATTTGACGTTAATGGTATGATGATAAGCTACAAAGAGGTTGTTATGGTTGAACCCGGTGAAACCGGCTCTACTTTCGGTTCTTCCGATTTTTATGATTATGTGATTCCTGAGGGATCGAAGGATTTTGGGAAATCGTGGTTCCCTCTCGGTGAAGGATACGACAGCAGGTATAGCGATGTCTGGCTTGCTGCGTATAACAGTTCAATAGACGGGCAAAATTCGACTTATGTTCCCGATGAATCCAAGCTTATTAAACATTATTTCTTTGTATCAGCCTCTTCATCTGTTTCTGCAGGAGACACAATGATGGTTCGGTTCAGGTTATTCTCGGATCCCTTTGCACATGGATGGGGATGGGTGATTGAAGATCTGACCGTGGAGCCATTGATAGACAGGGCAGGGGAGTTGACCTTTTCAGGATTAGTTTTGTTTCCCA
>PMIG01000246.1:0-1294 GCA_003157055.1 Bacteroidales bacterium
ATGAATTTGAATCGGAAGCCCTGGCAAAAACTGAGTTATTTCGCCCTGTTGATGGTTTAAATACAAGTGTATCTTTTACGCATATTTTTGGAGGAGGCTACGCAGCAGGTTATTACGGATATAAATGGGCTGAAGTACTCGATGCCGATGCTTTCGAGTATTTTATTGAGACTGGCATCTTCAACAAAACGATTGCCTCCTCATTCCGAAAAAACATACTTGAAAAGGGTGGTGCCGATAAACCACAGAACCTTTACAGGGCATTCAGGGGTAAAGAACCTTCAATTGAAGCATTCATCAAGAGAAGCGGACTGAGATAGATATTCTGAAACAAATAATTATAAAACATATATTATATTTAATGATTCATGATCAGATACTCTCAGTTCTTATAACATTTATAACATCAATATATTAACTCTTATTTCATGATCTTCTTTTTCGAAACCCCTGACAAAAACATTCTTGCAGTAGGAACCTCTGCCAGGCTGACCGAAAGTGAATCCGGGAAGCTGATCTGGCTTTTCGGTAATGAGGCAATTAAAAGAGACGATAAGATTGATGGTGATTATATCGGCCCCAGGAAAGAGATGATCACACCCTGGAGTACCAATGCCGTTGAGATTACCCAGAATATGGGCATTAGCAGCATCTCGAGGATCGAGGAATATCACCCGGCTTCGGGAAAACCTCTGTGGGATCCGATGCTCCAGTCATTCTATAAAGGGCTTGACCAGAATATTTTCACTATTGATAAAAAGCCGGACCCTGTTATTTTAATCGATAATATAAGTGAGTACAATAAGAAAGAAGGACTAGCACTGAATGAAGAGGAGATAGCATATCTTGATGGACTGTGCATCAGGATTGGCAGAAAACTGACAGACAGCGAAGTGTTCGGATTCTCACAGGTTAATTCTGAACATTGCCGTCACAAGATATTCAACGGGACATTTATAATTGATGGTCTTGAAAAGGATAAAACTCTTTTTCAGCTTATCAAAGATACTACCCTGGCAAACCCCAACAAAGTAATCTCGGCATATAAGGACAACTGCGCATTTCTGCAGGGACCGGTAGTTGAGCAGTTTGCCCCATCGACACATGATAAATCTGATTATTTTAAAATAAAAGACTTTGAATCTGTTCTTTCGCTTAAAGCCGAAACGCATAATTTCCCTACTACAGTCGAACCGTTCAATGGAGCCGCAACCGGTACCGGAGGTGAGATAAGGGATCGCATTGGCGGAGGCAAGGGAGCATTACCGATAGCCGGCACCGCAGTTTACATGAC
>PMIG01000246.1:1358-2529 GCA_003157055.1 Bacteroidales bacterium
GTTCGGTTATGATAAAGTGATAATGCTTGCCGGAGGAATTGGCATAGGAAAGAAAAAAGACAGTGAAAAGGATATACCTGAGAAAGGCGATATCATCGTGCTCCTTGGAGGAGATAATTATAGGATCGGAATGGGTGGAGGTGCTGTATCTTCGGTCGATACGGGCAAGTATGACAGTGTCATAGAGCTTAATGCCGTCCAGCGGGCCAATCCTGAAATGCAGAAAAGAGTATATAATGCCATTCGTGCCCTGTCTGAAATGGATAATAACCCTATTATTTCAATCCATGATCATGGTGCCGGAGGACATTTGAACTGCCTCTCGGAGCTTGTTGAAGCGACAGGTGGAAAAATTGATATCAGCAAGCTACCCATTGGAGATCCTACTCTTTCTGCAAAAGAGATCATCGGGAATGAATCGCAGGAAAGAATGGGACTTGTAACAAAGAAAGCCTCCATCGATTCAATAAAAAGAATCGCTATGAGAGAGAGAGCTCCCATTTATGTCATTGGTGAGGTAACAGGTGATCATCAGTTTACATTTTACAACTCTGTTTCAGGAGAAAAACCGATAGATCTCAGGCTGGAATCGCTGTTTGGCAAGCCGCCAAAGACTATAATGAAGGATCTAACCCATAAAGCAGGTTATAATAAGGTGGAATATGATCCATCAAGGATCCACGAGTATCTGGAGGAGCTGCTACAGATTGAGGAGGTAGCCTGCAAAGACTGGCTGACAAACAAAGTGGACAGGTCTGTAACTGGAAGAATAGCCAGGCAGCAATGCGCAGGCCCTCTGCAGTTGCCTTTGAACGATGCCGGTGTCATAACGCTCGATTACAGGGGAAAATATGGAATGGCGACTTCTATCGGTCATGCACCGGCTGCTGGTCTGATAGATCCGGCAGCAGGATCTGTGCTGTCAATTGCAGAGGCTCTTACAAATATTGTCTGGGCTCCGCTCACTGATAAGCTGAAAAGTGTATCACTATCTGCAAACTGGATGTGGCCATGCAGGAACCCAGGTGAAGATTCCAGGCTTTATCATGCCGTAGGTGCAGCCAGTGAATTTGCAATCGGACTTGGGATAAAAATTCCGACAGGAAAAGACAGTCTCTCGATGACACAGAAATACATGGACGAAGTTGTCTTCTCACCGGGAACGGTTATT
>PMIG01000164.1 GCA_003157055.1 Bacteroidales bacterium
TCACAACCGGTGGTATCTACGGAAAGATATATGAAGTTAAGGATAACTACGTCATGATGGAAGCAGGAGGTGATGTCAAGCTTAAGATTGACAAGAATGCCGTAATGAAAGATCCGTCGACTGACGAGCAAAGCTAATATCCTTTTAATTTTACATCTGTTGGATACAAAAGATGGAAATGAACCGGCAAACCTTTTAAAAAAGGGAGTTAGCTTAATAAATAAGAATATTATTGTTTTTGTTTTCTTCCTTTTTTTCTCTTTTATCTTCTGGTATCTGAATTCTCTTGGAAAAGAACTTGAGGCTGATATCAGGTATCCCGTGAAATACACAAATATACCTGCAAAAAAGAGCCTTACGTCAGATATACCTTCACGGCTGAATCTATCAATGAAGGGCCCAGGTTATTCAATTCTTAAACTCAAAATTTCCGGAAGATCATCACCGCTTGTAATTGACTTTTCGAAAATCAGCTACAGGCATGCACAAATCAATCAGCCAGAAGATTATTATATTCTGACTCCTCCTTTGCTGCAGAATTTTAACTCACAGATCAAAAGCGCCTGCAAGATTACCTCGGTAAAACCAGATACCCTTTTTTTCTCATTCAGGCCAGCTCCCAGATAATACATTATATTTGCATTTCTTATGAAGAGCAGCGGTTTGATGCCGCCTTATATTATCAGTCATTTAATGAGAGTATCAGGGAATAATGAAGCAGGAAACGAAAAAAATCATGAAGCTTGGAATTACCGGCGGAATCGGCAGCGGCAAGACATCTGTCTGCAGGGTATTCTGCGTGCTTGGAATCCCCGTCTTCTTTGCTGATCCTGAAGCCAACCTGATTATGAACAGCGACGAGAAAATAATCAGGGAGATTAATAAGCTTGCATCTGTTAACCTTTATCCCGAGGGAGTCCTTGACAGGAGTAAACTCGCCTCACTGATCTTCAATGATCAGGATCTTCTCAGGAAAGTCAATTCTATTGTACATCCTGTAGTTTTTGATAATTTCAGGCGTTGGACTGCAATTCAAACCACACCATATATTATAATGGAAGCTGCCATACTTTTCGAGAGCGGCGCTTCTGAGCTGGTCGACAGGGTAGCAACCGTGATTGCTCCGGTAGAGGAGAGGATCGCACGGGTAACAAAGAGGAACACTCTTTCAAGAGAACAGGTAAAAGAGAGGATCAATAATCAGATGAAGGATTCGGAAAGGATCAAAAGATCGGATTATATTATTAATAATTCCGAAAACGACATGATTATTCCAGCAATTCTGAAGATCCATGAAGATATTTTAGATCATTTAAATTCCTGATAGATGGGAAGGTTTGGAAAGTGGCTTGGCGGAGGGCTCGGATTCGTTATGGGAGGACCTATTGGCGGACTTCTGGGGTTCCTGGTTGGCTCTATGGTTGATAGCACAACTATTCAGACATCAACATATTCACCGGGGCAGGTCAGGACAACTCAGGGCGACTTTGGGGTGAGCCTGCTTGTTTTGATAGCTGCTGTCATGAAAGCTGACGGTAAAGTTGTAAAATCAGAGCTCGACTATGTCAAGCAATTCTTTTTAAGGCAATTCGGTCGCGAATCTGCTGCTGAAGCTTCAATAATGCTGCGTGACCTTCTCAAACAGAATATACCGATCAGGGACGTGTGCCAGCAGATAAGAAGGAATATGGATTATTCATCGCGGCTCCAGCTGCTGCATCTGCTCTTTAATATTTCACTTGCTGACGGAGTTATTCAACAGTCAGAGCAGGATATAATTGAGAATATCTCAGGTTATCTCGAAATATCCTCAACTGATTTTATCTCAATCAAGAATATGTTCGTACCCGAAACTGATTCAGCATTTAAAATACTCGAGATTGAGAGATCTGCTTCTGATGAAGATGTAAAGAAAGCTTACAGAAAGATGGCGATGAAATATCACCCCGATAAGGTTATCCAGCTTGGTGAAGATTATAATAAAAGTGCCGAGGAGAAGTTCAGAAAAGTCAATGAAGCCTATGAAAAGATTAAAAAAGAAAGAAATATACCCTGATGCCTGATAAATTTTGAATTATTGAACCAGACATTTGAATTCAAGCATTAAATTTGTAAACAAAAAAAATACTATGATTTTAAAGGACATATTGTCAATTTCGGGTGAACCGGGGCTTTTTAAATTTATCGCCCAGGGTAAAAATGCAATGATCGTCGAACAACTTGAAACGAAAAGACGAAGCAGCGCATTCGGCTCTTCCAAGGTTAGCTCCCTCGAGGAGATTACTGTATATACGGAAAAGGAAGATATGCCCTTGGGGAAAATATTCGACCTTATTTATGAGAAGCATAACGGAGGTCCCGCAGTAGATTATAAATCAGATCCCGAGAAGCTTAAAGTCTGGTTCGGCGAGGTCGTTCCGGAGTACGACAAGGATAAGGTATATCCAAGCGATATAAAGAAAATTGCACACTGGTACAATATTCTCCAGGAATTGAATCTTTTGTTGAAAGATGAACCCGAAAAAGAGGCAGAAAAACCTGACTCTGGTGAAAAGGGCGCTAAAAAGCCTGCAGGGAAAAAGAAGGAAAAGGTTGCCTTAAAAGAGGAACCTGCCACCAAAAAGAAGCCTTCCAAACCCAAGACCAAGTAAACAATCACTACCTGAAATGAATTTCGGAGGCGCCGAAGTAGTTTATGATTATGCCGAGTCGGGCATAATTATCGTTCCAGTGCCATACGATGTAACCAGCACCTGGCTAAAGGGTTCCGATAAAGGCCCCGATGCCATAATGGAAGCTTCGGTAAACCTTGAGTTTTATGATGTTGAAACGGCCTCCGAGGTCCATAAGAAGGGTTTACATACCATTGATCCAATTTTTGAAAACAGCTCACCTGAAGCCCTTGTTGATGCAGTTTACAATAAAACGCTTTTCTTGCTGTCTGAGAAAAAATTTCCGGTTATAGTAGGAGGGAATCACACAGTAAGTATAGGATCAGTCAGAGCCTTTTCAGAAAAATTTCAAAACCTGACGGTTCTACAGCTTGATGCTCATTCTGATCTTAGACAGGAATACGAAGGATCGAGGTTTAACCATGCCTGTTCTATGGCAAGGGCAAGAGAATATGCACCATTGGTCCAGGTAGGCATTCGGAGCATGTCGGCAGAGGAACTGCCATTTGTCGATGACAAACGGATTTTTTATTCGCAAGATCTTTATTATAATAAGCAGCTTTACAAAAGCGCTATTGATAAGCTTTCCGAAAATGTCTATATAACAATCGATCTTGATGTCTTTGACCCCTCATTAATGCCTTCGACAGGAACGCCGGAGCCGGGAGGACCGGATTATTTTGAAATTATGCATTTTCTGAGGAATGTTACCGGGTCGAGGAATGTGGTTGGTTTCGATGTTGTTGAGCTATGCCCTTCACCTGCCAGTAAATTTCCTGATTTTGTTGCAGCCAAAGTGATATACCAGCTGCTGAGCTATGTATTTGAATGATTCCCCAACCCCCCTAAAGGGGGGCTAAAATATATTTCTTCTTGGATTTGAGCCCCTTTAGGGGGCAGTCACGCCTTGGCGTGACAGGGGTTATTCCTCCTTCTTCGCTTCTTCCCAGATCACATTCATCTCTTCGAGAGTCATATCATGAAGAGATTTTCCCTTTCTTATCGTTTGGTTTTCCAAATAGTTGAACCTCCTGATGAATTTCCTGTTAGTCTTTTCCAGCGCAGCTTCAGGATCTACCCCATAAAGCCTGCAAGCGTTTATAATTGAGAAGAAAACATCGCCAAATTCCGATTCCATTTTCTCGGCATCCTGATCATTTATTTCATCTTCAAGCTCACCGATCTCCTCTGCTACCTTATCCCATATCTGTTCCCTTTTTTCCCAGTCGAATCCCACACCCCTGACTTTCTCCTGTATCCTGTTTGCTTTTATTGTAGCAGGCAGTGATGTCGGCACACCTGAAAGAACAGATTTGTATCCATTGTGTTCCTTTATTTTCAGTTGTTCCCAGTTCTCTTCAACTTCTGAGGCACCTGAGACTTTAACATCGCCAAATACATGAGGGTGCCTGTAAATAAGTTTTTCATTTATTCCTTTAAGAACATCTGTCATTGTGAATTTGCCATTCTCAGACCCGATCTTTGCATAAAATACAATGTGAAGCATGAGATCTCCAAGCTCGTTTCTGATTGCATCGTCATTCTTTAAAAATACAGCTTCAGCAAGTTCATAAGTCTCCTCGATTGTCAGTTTCCGAAGGCTTTCGTTTGTCTGCTTCATATCCCAGGGGCATGTTGTCCGCAGTTTATCAATAATGTTAAGGAGTTTTTCGAACTCCTCCTTGCTTCTTTCTTTATCGTTCATTAGCAATAATTTTAAAACAACCGGTTAGGTGATGTATTCCTGGAAGCCAGGTCAATTCGTACCACCGATCCGGTAGACAGGCTGAGCAGTTCGGAAACATTGGCTCCGTTTATGGCAATTTCAAGGAGATCGAGGGAATTGAATCTGGCGAGCATTTCCCCCACAGGAACATCGCTGTATTTCTCAAGAATCCTTTCCGTATAATTCTTATTGCTTTGTATGAGAATCCGGTAATCCTTTCCTTCGAAAACCCTGTTAAACACTTCTTTCGTAATATTAGAGATGGCGTTTCCGTATGAGTCGATGAAAATAATACTCCCGATAATTACATCCTTGTCGATAGTTGCCCTGAGGGGAACTATTTCACTTATATTAGTGAATGGACTGCCGATGTCTGCAGGCTTCTTACCGGATATGAGGTCAGAAGCTGCTTTTGCAAATATTTCAAGTTCATCTGAACCAGTCCCCTGTTTGATCTTTACAACTTCATCCGGATCAGAATTGAGAATAAGATTAAAAATACCATTATCTGTTCCGATGAAATAGTGTTCTTTTGCCCTGACTATAAGGTAATTACGCTCTTTCACCGCCTCAGAATGAACGCATATTATATGAATGGTACCTGCCGGATAATTTCTATAGGTATTCCTGATTACAAACGACGCATGGGATATATTAAAAGCCGGAATGTTGAATGCATTGTCAATTATTGTAATACCCGGGCATAACCTGCAGAGCTTGCCTTTAATGATCCCGTGGTAAAAGTCATCGGGCTTCCATTCAGTAGTCAGAGTAATAACCGGCATAAGGAAAAAACTTAAGACAAAGATAATCTTCTAAAGAAAAATACACTTACTTTGTGCAAATCCCTGAATCATTTTTTTAAACTTTTACATGTTTAAGGTCGGAAATGAAGGGAAAGTACCGCGTCAGAAAGGTTAATAATTAATGACAGAGATAGTTATTTTTCTTGAGGATGTTGACCCTGTCGTTTTCTTCGGCACGAACAATTCATTGCTTGATAAAATACGCAGCTATTTCCCGAAAATAAAGATCCATTCACGCGGCAACGAAATAAAACTCACAGGCGAAGAAGCTGAGATAACCACTTTTGCCGAGAAATTCAACGGGCTTATTGAATATTACCAGAAATATCAGCGGCTTGATGAGCAGGATATCGAAAAGTATTTTTTCGATGACGAACATATGAAATCTGCATCAAAAGGCGAATTTGAGCAGGTTCTGGTATTTGGCATAAGCGGGAAGCCTGTCAGGGCAAGAACAGTGAACCAGCTTTTACTTGTAAATGATTATAAGACCAACGACCTGATAATAGCTGAAGGACCGGCTGGCACCGGCAAGACATATACATCAATTGCCCTGGCTGTAAGGGCACTGAAGGAACGGGAAGTAAAAAAGATAATACTCACAAGGCCTGCAGTTGAAGCTGGGGAGAGGCTCGGCTTTCTTCCCGGTGACATGAAGGATAAACTCGATCCTTACCTTCAGCCTCTTTATGACGCATTGCATGATATGCTTCCATTCAAGAAACTGGAAACATGGGTTGAGGACGGCACTATTCAGATCGCACCTCTTGCCTTTATGAGGGGGAGAACACTTGAAAATGCATTCGTGATACTCGATGAAGCTCAAAACGCAACTGTAAGCCAGATCAAAATGTTCCTGACCAGGATGGGTGTATCATCCAAGTTTATAATGACAGGCGATTCAACACAGATCGACCTGCCAAAGAGAAACGATTCGGGGCTTCTGCAGGCTATGCGAATACTTGACGGTATTGAAGGTGTCTCAATTATCAGATTCGATGAACGCGATATAGTGAGGCATAAGCTTGTGAAAAAAATTGTGCGGGCTTATGAGAATGAGGAAAACGGAACTAAAAAATAAAGAATATTATAATGGACAAGACAATTCTAAGATCAGATTTTAAGTTTCCAGGACAGAAAAGCCTTTATAAGGGAAAAGTCAGGGATGTTTACAATATCGACGACAAATACCTGCTGATGATTGTTTCCGACAGAATATCGGCTTTTGATGTTGTACTTCCTAAAGGAATTCCCTATAAGGGTCAGGTACTTAACCAGATTGCTGCAAAATTCCTTGATGCAACGAACGATATTGTTCCAAACTGGAAAATAGCTACTCCCGACCCCACAGTGACTATAGGCCATATTTGCAAGCCATATCCGGTTGAGATGATTGTAAGAGCTTACCTGACAGGTAGCTCATGGCGTACATACAAGTCGGGTGCAAGAGAGATCTGTGGAATCCGCCTGCCTGAAGGGATGAGAGAACATCAACAGTTTGAAGAACCAATAGTCACTCCTACCACCAAGGCCGAACATGGAAAGCATGATGAGGATATATCGCGCGATGAGATAATAAGAAGCGGACTGATACCTGAACACGAATACGATCTCATAGAAAAATATACGATGGAAGTCTTTATGAGAGGCTCTGAGATTGCTGCCCGACATGGTCTGATTCTTGTTGATACAAAATATGAATTTGGTAACAGGAATGGAAAGGTATACCTTATCGACGAGATCAATACACCTGATTCTTCACGCTATTTTTATGCAGACGGTTACAAGGAAAGATTCGACAAGGGTTTGCCCCAGAAACAGTTATCAAAAGAGTTCGTGAGAGAATGGCTTATGGCAAATGGCTTCCAGGGACAAGACGGGCAGAATATTCCGGATATGACTGATATGTTTGTAAATGAGGTATCGGAGCGGTATATCGAACTTTATGAAAACATTACAGGAGAAATATTCGTTAAAGCTGATATATCGGATATTACCGGAAGAATTGAGAAAAATTGCAAAGCTTTTCTTTCAACATTGTAAATGTGGTTGTAATGAAAATAAACAGGTTATTGAAGACTTTTCTCGCGATACTTATCTTGCTGTCAGTAATTTGTCCTCTTAATGCACAGGTTAACGTCGAGAGGTCAAAGGATAAGGTAATCATATCCGGGACTGTCTTTTACATTCACCATGTAAAAAAAGGGGAGACTGCATATTCAATATCAAAAGCTTATGGAGTTACGGTTGAGGAGCTGACAAAAGAGAATCCGCCGGCCGTATTTGGAATAAATGAGGGACAAACATTAAGAATCCCGGTGAGGGATGCCGCTTCAAATGAACAGGAGCAGACTGAGCAGCAGAAGCTAAAACATGATGAGGCAAAATTTATTTATCATAAGCTTCAGCCCGGAGAGACTATATACTCGCTTTCCAAGGCATTCGGAGTTTCTGATACTGAAATAATCTCCAGTAACCCTGGTATTGAAATCTCAAAGCTGCCAGTTGGATATGAGATTGCAATCCCAAGAAGGGATTTTATGACCGATAGGCAGGAATTTGCTAAACAGGAACCAAATTATATTTTCCATAAGGTCGTAAAGGGAGAGTCGATATCTTCCATAGCAAACCAGTATGGGCTTACAGTCAAAGAATTAAGAAAACAGAACAGCAATATGCGTTTCCCGCAGGTAGGGGAGTATATTAGAGTGCCTGCTCCGAAAGTTGTTGAAGCGGCTCCTGTTTCTAATATACCGGAAAAGGATAGTGTTAAGGTTGTCGCTAAGCAGCCGGTAATTACAATCACAAGGCCAGCCGGTCATACTCCTGTCAAAAACCTTAAGGGCTCGTTTGACATCGCAGTTCTTCTTCCCTTTTATCTGAAAGAGAACGCTGTAAGGAATGACATCGATTCCTCAATGGTGAAGGGCCGGAAGGTATTCAAAGTAATAAGCCGTCCGGATGAATTTATATACCCGGGAAGTTTTGGGTTTGTTGAAATGTACGAGGGCATACTGATGGCATGTGACACACTTCGTTCCATTGGACTTGATATCACTGTTCATACATTTGATATAAACAATGATACATTAGAACTTACCAGGCTTATCAGGAACGGTCAGCTTGTTGGGATGGATCTGATAATAGGTCCGGTTTATTCGTCAAACCTTGCAAAGATTACTGCATATGCAGGAAAGCTCGGAATTCCGGTTGTTTCACCCGTCCAGCTTATTAATAATTCGGCACTGCTCAACAACCCTTATCTGTTTCTGGCGAATTCAACGCTTGAAGTTGCCCAGAATACCATTTCAAAGAAAGTTGGAGAATATTTCGACAAGAATTTTGTCTTCATTCATGGCGACACTGCTGGCATTGACAATGATGTGAAGAATTTTAAAGCAAAAATTCTTACAGAACTGAGCAACAGGCTCCCTTTTGAAGAAATAAAATTTAAGGAATTTATATTTAACACCAATTCGGCATTTAACAACGATTCGATCAACAGGCTGGAACATGCGCTTTCAAATACTACCGATAATATCGTGATCATTGCTTCTGAGGAGGCTCCTGCTATCAGCGAAACACTTCAGAATCTTCAGGGCCTTTCGGGGAAATATATACTCAAAGTCTTTGGCTATCCTGTAATGCGGGGACTTATTAATCTTGAGCCCCGCTACTTATTTGATCTTGACTTATTGGTGTATTCGCCTTTCTGGATTGATTACTCCTCAAAGGAAGTGAAACAGTTTAATGCCGATTTCAGAGAGAAATTTTTGACTGAGCCGAATGAGATGAGCTATGCCTGGCTTGGTTATGATATCACATATTATTTCCTGAGCGGGCTGGCAATTCATGGTAAAGAATTTCTTTCTCATCCGGAAATTCATAACCCTAAGCTACTTCAGACCGATTTTGATTTCAGAAGGAAGAGCATGAATGATGGCTTTGAGAATCAGAAATTATACCCGGTGAGGTATACTAAAGATTATGAAGTCATGCTATCGCCGGAAGATGACCCTGGACAATGAGCAATACGTGAAACAGGCTTCTGATCTCTTAAAGTTTTTATGTTAATAAAAATTAACAATCGGGGAATATTTAGATAATTGTTGTTGTCTATTAATTGAATATTGATGGAATCGTATAAGCAGACTGACGATAATGAGCTTATCAAGGCTTCCATAAACGGAGACAAATTAGCATTCGGCGAAATTGTTGACCGTTACCGGAAGCTGGTCGCACGAATAGTCAAAGGAATGCTCGGAGATTCGGTTTTTTCGGAGGATATAGGGCAGGAAGTATTTATAAAACTATATTATTCACTGCCTGATTTCAGGGGAGAGGCAAAATTATCTACATATATTCAGAAGATAGCAGTTAACCTTACTCTGAACGAGATTAAAAGAAGAAAAAGGTTCTTTTCAATGTTTTCGCAGAAAGGTAACAGCGAAATGTACGAGTTTGAAGTTGCGGATGTTGACAACCAGGAGAAGCGGGAAGCTACAGAAACTGTAAACAGGGCCCTGATGAGCCTGGAACCGAAGTTCAGGATCATTGTCTCTATGAGGATGCTTCAGGGCTATTCGACAAAAGAGACGGCTGAAATTCTGGGACTTCCTCTCGGAACAATACTTTCAAGGTTATCGAGAGCCAGGGAACAGCTAAAGAATGTAATTGAAAAATTATAATTGAACATGAAAACAGAAGAGGTAAAGAAATTAATGATCAGGTCACTTGACGCCGAGGTATCGCCTCATGAGATTGCAGATCAGCTTGAAAATGCAGGAGTCTCTTATGATTTCAGCGAGGGATTTGGTGATAAGGTGATCCGGAAAATCTTTTCCGTATCGCTCTCTGTAAACCACGAGGTGGAATTTGTGAGAAGCATGAACTACGTTTTCAATCGTATTGCCCTTACCGGAATAGCAGCCATCGTTATCCTGATGATATCTATTTTCTTGATGGAGGGATCATTTTCACTAAATTCAATATTGGGTCTTGGAAACAGCTATGATGAAAGCATAATCTGCATGCTAACCGGCAAATAATATTCAGAAAGATGAAAGCAAAACCTGTATTACTAGTTATAATTACTCTCGTTATCGGATTCGTTCTTGGAATGCTGACATCGGCACAGGTAAGGTTTCATAAACTGAAGCCCGTCCGTATGTACTTCTCAGAGGAGAGATTCAGGGAAGGTTTCTTTAATGCAATTCAGCCTGATGAAAAACAGAAAGCCGAGATAGTAGTGATTCTTGATAAATATGCAAAGCTTAACGGCAACCTGCAGACTGACATGCGCAGGGAGTTTGATTCAAATATTAAGGAAATGCGTAAGGAGCTCGACTCCAAGCTTACCAAAGATCAGCTCGCAAGATTGAAGGTGATGGATGAACAGCGGCAGGAAATGATCAGGCAAAACAGAAGAAATCATAACGACTCAATTGATTATCATAACAGACCCGGAGGCCCCCAGGGTCATCCTTTTCAGGACGGAAGGCCGATGCCTCCTCCCGACAGACCACCATTCCGGCCCGGTGATACCACAATGGTTAACCGGTAATGAAAAGCAGGTAGTCAAGCAGAATCGGCAAGTCATCTTTGTTTACACCTAATGAGACCAGCAAATTGCGGTCTTCTGCGAATATAGCCATGAACTTCTCTCTCGTAATTTCACCTGTAATTATGCTCTTTCTGTAATATTCAATCGCTTCTTTTTTCCTGCCGCGACATAGTGCCAGATGACCCATATTGATCAGGTCATGAGCATTCAGCTTTCCTGCTGACAACCGTTCGTAATATTTTTCAGACTCATCAAACCGGCCAAGAGCAAAGTAACAATAGGCAATAGGCCTCAGTATCTTGATATTTCCCGGGTCATTATATTCTATCCTGAAATAGTGCTTGAGAGCAAGTTCGTACTCTTTAAGGTCAAGATAGCAGTGTCCCGTAATAATTGCAGTATGCATATTGTCGGGTTCAATGTCCCCGGCCTGCAGATAATACTCAAGAGCATCTTCATTTCTTCCGAGTCTGCGCAGACAGAACCCTATTTTCTTTATTGTCCATAGCTTTCTGTCTATAAGTTCAGCCAGCTTATAATATTTTAGCGCCTCCTCGAAATCGGACTTCTGCTGAAAACAGTATCCAATTTTCTCATATAACTGAGCGTCATCAGACTTCTCCATAAGTTGCTTCAAATACAGATCCAGAGCATCATCATAAAAGTCTTTGCTGAAGAAGTAGTCTGCAAGACCTGCTTCAGCTTCAGCAGCATTAGTAGTGAGCCTGAAAAATTCTGAATTATATATGTCAAGCTTACCGGTGAAAATATCTTCGAACTCTTTTCTGTAAGGTGAAAGCTTAAAGAACCTGTATATGTCCTGCAGATATTGGGTTACATTGGTCCTGAATTTTCTGTTGGGGTCTGCAACGGCATCCTCTTCCCCAAGATCCTGCAATCCTTCAAGTTCCATGCGGA
The DNA here is from genome assembly GCA_003157055.1 of Bacteroidales bacterium. Lineage (GTDB taxonomy): Bacteria > Bacteroidota > Bacteroidia > Bacteroidales > VadinHA17 > LD21. The sequence continues at coordinate 11,686 of PMIG01000164.1, forward strand.
ATACCTTTAACATCATACTTTTCTGCGATGAAGGAAGATACTTAAGGTTCAGGATAAGGGAGTATTTATCCGAATTGCAGATAAAGGGTGTCTTGTACATAGCTTCCGCCATCTCATTTGTTCCGGGACCGAGGATCTCATCCCTGAATATCTCGTCAACAACTTCATGGTCGGGATAAAATGGGATAAACCAGTTCTGGAAATCTTTGAAAAAGTCAAAATGCTTCAGGTTGGCAAATGCNNCAGTCAGGATTTTTTTCTTCATTTATATCCTTCGGAAGGATATTATCGAGATCGAGTTTCTCCTCGATCCTGGGCTGGAGTTTTGCCACCTGCGGAAGAATCTCATCATGCAGCTTCCTGCTCAGATTCTCGGTTTCTCTCGACCTGATCGTCTGTAGCACAATTAACTTGCAATGCTCTTTAAATGCAGGCATTGTACTCATTTTACTTATCCTTGAGCTTATTTCCGGATAAAGCAGGAACCTGTCGTTATAGTAATGAAGATTTAGTATCAGGCCTGATAAGGCTCTTTCCATAACCTGTTCTTCTCCGGATTCATATATGCTGATGAGATGAAGCAGCTTTTCAGGCTGCCATATCCGAAATGAGCTCAGGGTTATCGCGGTTGTAAATATGCATGATTCGTACCACCTGAACTTGCCGGAGTGAAGAATTATTTCGATAAGACTTTCTTCAGCTTCTCCATAATAATCTGTCAGCCATAAATGATTAAAGATATTTCTGATCAGCTGTTTGTGCTTCTTTGCTATTTCTGATTCCGGATCGGAATTAATTTCACTGTTAAGATTCAGCAATTCATCGAGTTCAGTTTTGAAAATAAGATCATCGACAGTCTCAACCAATGTTTTTCCGGTAAGTTTTTGTTCCTTATCTGCCTGCTG
>PMIG01000344.1 GCA_003157055.1 Bacteroidales bacterium
CGATAATGCCAGAAACTCTGATTCTTCCTGTCAAATACATTGATCCCTCCGTTCTCGGTGCCAATCCATAGATCCCCATTATCATCAACAAAAAGCGATTTTACCTGATTTATTGAAAGGCTCTGTTTATCCAGGGGATTATGCTGGTAGTGGACTAAATTTATGATCCTGGATTCCGGATTGCTTTTCATGCAGAACAGTCCCTCTGTGCTTCCAAGCCAGAGATTTCCTTCCTGATCCTCTGTCATTTCCGAGAAAGATGTATTTGACAGGTCTCTGTTTTTCTCATCCCTTGTTATATGCATGAAAGTTTTGGTTTTGGGAAGAAACAGGTTCAATCCCTTCCGTGTAGTTACCCACAACCTGTTATTCTTATCGATCAGTGCTGCTTCTATAAAATTATCGCTGATACTTTCCGGATTGCCCGGATCGTTGGAATATTGAATGATCTTATTTTTGGTCCGGTCGAAATATATTAACCCGATGTTGGTAGCCAGCCATAAGTTACCCACGGTATCTTCGGCAATTTTTGAGATGAGGCAGTTCATCCCTCTTAATGGGGATGATTTTTCAAGCATATAGTTAATAAACCTGTCTTTCTCACGATCATAAAGAGATAAGCCAAGTTGTGTGCCAACGAATAAATTCTTTTCATGGTCTTCAAATATAGGTCTGACCGTGTTTTCAGACAGGCTGGAAGAATCAGCCGGATCATTCTTGTAAACTACAAAATTAAAGCCGTCATAGCGATCGAGCCCATCGTATGTGCCAATCCACATAAAGCCCCTGTGATCCTGCAAGATACTTGTAGTTACTGAAGAAGAAAGACCATCATCCGGCGTCAGATGTATGAACTGGAGTGGTTTAGGTTGAGCATTAACACCGGATATGGACATCCAAAGTAGAAGAAGATATTGAAATACCTCTCTGATTAAGCTCACCTTCCGATTATTGAATCCTTTCTTCATAAATGATTCAGGTTTCCGAAGAATACGGAAAATCCGACAATTGTATTGTCTTTGAAGTCTTTTTCTGTTATTAAATCAAAGTTAGCAAAAATGATCTTTTCATCTTAAATGATTTAATATCAAGTTGCATGATGCAAGAAAGTAATGGATTAATATATTTAAGTATAATTACTTTGTCTCAAAGCTTAAATGGATCAATTCATCAAATCCTGATTGAGAAACACAAGCATTATATTTTGAACCTGTCCACATCATTGAAGTCACTTCTTTACCGTCCGGAAGATGGGATTTACATACTTGTGGCTCAAAAGGCAGGGTTCGCATAAATATACTTTTGATTTTATTTACTTCTGCCATATTCCATTCATTTTCCAGTTGAATCGATAATTCTTTTCTGTCAGAACACTTATCTGTATAATTAGTTATATCGTATCCTTGTCTTTGTAAGCCAGCGAGGATTTTTCTGTATGGTCTGTTTTGACCCTTAAACCAGTTATTCTTTAGCCGGCAGTTTAGCTTTACCAGCTTTGTATTAAGGCTGTCTATCTGTAGATTGGTTTTGTGATTGACCTTAATATCCAACGGTACAGGGTTCAATAATTCATCTGCCAGAGGATTGCTTACCACTCGCAGCCTTCGTTCAATTTTATCTTCCTTTAAGACAACTCTTTTTTTATGTGAGCAGGCAGAAGATATTATAGCAGGGATTATCAGAGTTATAAAAGCTAATGAAATGAATAATTGTCTTTTCATTATTCCCGATTTTAATCAAAAGTAATAATTTTCTGCAGTTATTATTCACGCAGATTCCTCTTATTTTGCAAACGATAAGAACCGGTAGGCGGAACGAAGGAAGATCGTATCACACTGGTTAAAAGGATTTATGACAATTTTAGCTTGTACAAATGATTTTGATTTATATCAAAAAACATAGAATTGGAAAGAATTTTATAATTTTAGTCGCCAATAGGAGCTATTAGATGTAAACCGCTTTATTGGAAATTAGGATGTGTATTAAAACCTGTTTATGATTGTCAGCTTAAAGTTAAAGCATCATAAATGAGATTATACCGATTACAAACGCTAAATGGATAATTCCAACAATAAAAAACTATTATTCTCAAAAGGTATTGACAATGCTTTCATTAGCGTCAGCAAAGCCTTTAGATTTACTGCGCTTTTTTTTAAAGAAGCATTTAAAAGACCCTTCCACCTGCGTGAAATATTTAATCAGTGTTTCGAGATTGGTATAAAAGCGCTGCCGTTAATTACTCTGACAGGTTTTGTTGTTGGTATGGTTTTTACAAAACAATCCCGCCCTTCGCTGGAAGAATTCGGAGCTACATCCTGGCTGCCATCATTGATGGGTATTGCAATAGTGAGGGCGTTAGGGGCGTTGGTTACAGCGCTCATTTGTGCAGGAAAGGTTGGTTCAGGCATCGGTGCGGAACTTGGTTCAATGAACGTGACCGAACAGATAGATGCAATGGAAGTGTCTGCAATTAATCCGTTTAAATACCTGGTGGTCACGCGCGTGACAGCCACTACCATCACTATCCCGGTGCTGGCATTATATTGCAGTTTTCTCGGGCTGTTAGGAGCATATGTAAATGTTCACTCCGTGGAAGCTATAAGCATTGTTACATTTTGTCAAAACGCATTTTCATCTATCAGATTTCTTGATATATTTTCATCTTTATTCAAATCAATTGTTTACGGGTTCACAATTGGCATTGTCGGGTGTTATATGGGATATAATGCTACTCAGGGAACCCGCGGCGTAGGCAAAGCTGCAAACCGGGCTGTAGTACTTTCCATATTTCTGATATTCATCGAGGAAATTGTCATTGTTCAGGTAACCAACTGGATCCGATATTTTTAAAACATGGAAAATACAGAACTGCATACAATTAATAAAGATGAATCGGTTATTTCCATCACCGGATTATATAAGTCATTTGATGATGTACAGGTATTAGATGGTATTGACTTTACTCTTTTAAAAGGTGAAAATTTTGCAATCCTCGGTAAATCAGGCTCGGGGAAATCGGTTTTAATAAAGATAATTGTGGGGTTGCTTAAGCCTGATAAAGGTGAAGTGATCGTACTGGGCCAACAGGTTGATAAATTAAACCGCAAGGAATTGGATGCTTTGCGGATACGTGTAGGATTTTCTTTTCAAAGCAGTGCCTTGTATGACAGCATGAATGTTTACCAGAATCTTGCATTCCCGCTAACAATGAATTACAGGGATCTGAGTAAAAAAGAAGTTGGCAACGCAGTGGAAGAAGTGCTGGAATCAGTCGGCTTAAAAGAAAAATTATATCAAATGCCTTCTGACCTTTCTGGTGGACAACGCAAAAGAGTCGGTATTGCGCGCATGTTAATCCTTAAGCCTGAAATAATGCTGTTCGATGAGCCTACGGCGGGACTGGATCCCATTACAAGTAATGAAATCATTGAGCTTATCAATGAAGTTAAGAAGCAAAATAACGCCAGTTCCCTTATTATTACACATGATCTTACATGCGCAAAGAATACTGGTGACCGGATAGCCATGTTATTTGAAGGCAAATTTTTAAAAGCCGGCACATTTAAAGATGTGTTCGCTATGGATAACGAGCATATTAAAGGTTTCTATAATTACAATTTTATACAATAAACCATGAATGAATCAGCAAACAGACACGCTGTAGTAGTTGGACTTTTTGTAACCTTAGGATTGATATTCCTCTTAGGAGGAATTCTTTTGGTTGGCAACCTGCACAATACTTTTAAGAGCAAAATAAAAGTGGTTACTATTTTTGAAGATATAGGCGGTTTGCAAAAGGGCAATAATATCTGGTTTTCAGGAGTAAAGATCGGTACAGTAAGCGACTTACACTTCTACGGAAAATCACAGGTTGAAGTGAGTATGAACATTGTAACGAAAGCGCAGCAATTTATTCATAAAGATGCCAAGGTTAAAACAAGTACCGACGGATTTCTCGGAAATAAAATACTTATTATTTACGGAGGAACTTCAGAGTCACAGGAAGTAGAGGATGGAGACACCCTGGAAGTGGCAAAAACTACTTCAACCGACGATATGATGGCTACTCTGCAGGAAAGCAATAAAAACTTACTGGCTATCACCGGCGATATTAAGATCATCAGCAAAAAACTGGCTACCGGTGAAGGTACCATAGGTAAATTGCTTAACGATAATTCAGTGTATACAAACATCAATGCCGCAACTGCCTCGCTACAAAGCGCATCTGTAAAGGCGCAACAGCTGATCAGTTCACTATCCGGTTTCAGTTCAGGTCTGAATAAAAAAGGTACGCTGGCAAATGAATTGGTTACAGATACAGCAGTTTTTAAATCACTCAAAGCTTCTGTTATGCAATTGCAGCATATTGCCGATACTGCAAGTGCATTTATTGCAAATCTCAAGCAGGCAGAAAGTAATCCGGATACTCCGATAGGCGTAATGCTTCATGATAAAGAAGCAGGTGCCAGCTTTAAAGTAACTTTAAAAAACCTGGAGAGCAGCTCTGAAAAACTAAATGAAGACCTTAAAGCTGCACAGAGCAGTTTTTTGCTAAAAGGTTATTTTAAAAAGAATGCCAAAGCCGGTACAGGCGATTCTGTTAAATAACAGGTGGCTTGAAGAGCAGGCACAGAACTGGCTCTTTAACCTGGGCATAGATTAGCTAACTATATCGCTCTCAATAGCTCCGCAAAAACCGCCTATCTGGCAGCTTTTATGGAGCTGGCGGGATAAAAGTCGAAAATATCTGAAGAAGATTTATTGAACCTGATAAATCTGAGAAATAATTTTTACCAGGCGTTTATCCGAAAAACCTTTAAAATGAACATGCCTCCCGGTTATTAAATACAGGTGGCATTTGTTTTTAAATGGGATGATGATATTGGAAAAATACGATTCGTAAATATCAAATAATGAATGATATATATTCTGTTGTTGTGGTATTGTTGAGGTGGGTTAATGAACTTTCCAGATGTTGAGAAAGAGATATAAACATCTGGTTTAACTCTATATTTTATTCCTTGTTTAACTTGGAACTAAAATTAACTCTAGCCTATGAAAAAACTATTTCTTGTCTTTATTTCATTGCTGTGCTTTATACAGATTAACGCACAGCAAGTGGTTACAGGGAAGGTCTCTGACAATAATAACAGTCCGCTTCCCGGTGTTTCAGTTCAGGTACAAGGTACAACACGCGGTACTTTTTCTGACATGAATGGTGTTTATTCTATTTCTGCCTCGCGAACTGATACCCTGGTCTTTTCGATGGTAGGCTTGATTACTCAGAAAATAAGTATTGGTGCGC
>PMIG01000216.1 GCA_003157055.1 Bacteroidales bacterium
GCTCAACGGCTCAATGGCTCAACAGCAGGAAGACGAGATTTTTTTAGCTCCCGCTTCCGCTTCGCGAAACTGAGTCATTTCGTTCCTTGCCTCCCGCCCTTCTTCCGTTGTCCCGTTATCCCGTTATCCCGTTGTCCCATTGCACCGTTGTGCCCTTGCACCGTTATACCTTATTTATTACCTTTGGCAGTTTACTAAAATTATTTATGCGTGTAATATATAACGCCGGAATTTTCTTTTACAATGTCATTGCCTGGGTCGTTGCTCCGTTTAATCAAAAAGCCCGTGCATGGGTCAACGGACGGAAAAATTGGTATGATAGGTTAAAACAGAAAGTTATTCCGGGAGAAAAATATATATGGATACACTGTGCATCCCTTGGAGAATTTGAACAGGGAAGGCCGGTGATAGAATCGTTAAAAAAAGAGAGACCTGCATGCCATATACTGCTATCTTTTTTTTCGCCGTCAGGTTATGAAATAAGAAAGGATTATCCGCTTGCAGATATTATATGTTACCTTCCTTATGATACACCCCGGAATGCTGAAAAATTCATCTCTCTGGTGAATCCTTCCATTGTCATTTTTGTGAAGTATGAATTCTGGGACAATTTCATTTCCGCCATTTACAGGAAGCACATTCATCTCTATCTGATCTCCGGTATATTCAGAAAGGAGCAGCATTTTTTTAAATGGTATGGTGGCTTCTTCCGGAAAATGCTCGGGAAATTTACCAGGATCTTCGTCCAGGACAGGGAATCATCCGATCTCCTTGGAGCAATAGGTATAACTAATACNNAGCAGCTGGAAGCAGGATGAAGAAATCATTGCAAGGTATATTAATTCGCATCCTGAAACTATGAAGTGGGTTTTTGCCCCTCATGAAATTGACAGGGAGAATATTGAGAGGCTGGAAAAATTATTTACCGTAAAATGCGTGAGGTTCTCTGGTTTCAATGATGATTCAAAAGATGCAAGAGTAATGATCATAGATAATATAGGGATGCTTTCCTCGGCTTACAGGTATGCCGGCATAGCTGCCGTGGGAGGCGGTTTCGGGAAAGGGATACACAATATTCTGGAACCTGCCTGCTGGAGCATTCCGGTTTTGTTTGGCCCCAATTACAGGAAATTTAGAGAGGCTGTTGATCTGATAAACCTGGGAGGCGCAAAATCTTTTAATGATTATCCGGGCTTTGAAGAGATACTTGACAGATGGTTCTCTGATGCAGCACTTTACCGGAAAGTTGCAGCGCTGGCAGGCGAATATGTTAATAAAAACATGGGAGCCACCAGCCTTATCATGAAAGAAATCGTGTGAAATATATTAACAAGGAGTACTCATAACTTGTTAATAACTAATCTTTTCAAAATAAAAAAGGATCATTCAAAGAGATGTAAATTAATCCGCCCGGAATTGACAAAAATATGATTTCCTTTTAATCGGAGAATCAATTGATTATGATAATCAGGCAAAAAAATTATTAATCCTAATCCTAAATTTCATGCTTATGAAACAAGTTTTACTGAAATTAAGTCTCACATTTCTTCTGGCAGGGTTGTTTCTTACAAATTCCCTTGGTCAGATTACAACATCAGGTCTGAAAGGGCTCGTTGTTGATGAAAAGAATGAAGCGCTTACAGGTGCTACAGTGGTTGCCATCCACACGCCTTCAGGATCGCAGTATGGTGTTCTTTCAAATTCTGACGGGCGGTTCTCTCTGACCAACATGAGAGTTGGCGGCCCTTACCAGGTTACAATATCTTTCGTCGGATATAAACCCCAGGTTTATAATGACGTCTATTTAAGCCTTGGTAACGTGACAGATATCAGCGTTGCTCTGGCACCTTCGGTTACCAACCTGAATGAGGTTGTGGTTTCTGCAGGGAAAAATTCCATCATCAACTCGGAAAGAACAGGCGCTGCAATTAACGTCTCAAATGAAGTTGTTTCTGCAGTTCCTACCATTTCAAGAGGTCTGAAGGATTTCACCAAAATAAGTCCTCTTGCTAATAATGCCGGTAGTGGTACTTCTTTTGCAGGATCAAACAACAGGTATAACCAGTTTGCAATTGATGANNTGAGCCGATAAGCCTTGATGCAATCGAGGAATTCCAGATCAACATCGCACCTTATGATGTACGCCAGGGAGGATTTACCGGAGGCGGTATAAATGCAATTACAAAGAGCGGTACAAACAAATACACCGGTTCAGTATATTTCTACGGAAACGATCAGAAGCTTGTTGGCAAAAACGAACCGATAAGCGACACTGTGAAACCAGTTGCCAACTATACAGACTGGCAGGCTGGTGTTACCTTAGGCGGACCCATAATCAAGAATAAACTCTTTTTCTTCCTTAGCGGTGAATTAACCAAGAGTATATATCCGATTGGCAACCTGCCCGGGACATCTGCTTCATCTATTACACAGTCTGAGATTGACCAGGTTTTAAAAGTTCTTTCCAGAGTTGCTCCAACTTATGATCCGGGTGCATACCTTGATATGAACAATAGCACAAAGAGTCAGAAGTTTCTTCTTAAGATAAACTGGAACATAAACGATAAAGAGAAACTTGTCTTACGGCACAGCTATACATATGGCGAGAATATAAGCAACAGCCGTTCCAGTACCGCGATGAGATTTTATAACAACGGAATCTTTTTTCCAAGCACGACAAACTCCTCCGGACTTGAGCTCAGCAGTATTCTGAGCAACAACATATCGAATAAACTGAGCCTTGGCTACACAAGGGTTGTTGATGACCGCGATCCATTGGGTTCTTCATTCCCGACAGTTCTTATAAATATGACCGGAGGAGCATCAATAACTCTCGGAAGCGAGTATTCATCTGTTGCCAATAAGCTCGTTCAGGACATCTATTCTCTTACCAATGACCTTACTTTCTTCAATGGCAAACATACAATCACGGTTGGAACACACAACGAGCTGTATTCGTTCTATAATCTCTTTGTTCAGAATATCTTCGGAAGCTATGCCTATAAGACCCTGGCTAACTGGGACTCAGTAGGAACAGCTCATGAAGTTGCTCCCACATATTATTCAAAGAGCTATTCATTCGACCCAAATGATGACCCAATGCAGACGAACGGAGCTGCAAAATGGAAAGCTATGCAGCTGGGTGTGTATGGCCAGGATGAATATCAGGTCGCAAAAAACATGCTGGTAACCGCAGGATTGCGTATTGACCTTCCTGTTTTTTTCGATAAACCCGAACCTAATCCCCAGTTCAATACTTCATATTATTTCAGCGATGTAGCAACAGGTGTTCTTCCGAAAGCAAGGTTAATGTGGTCTCCACGTATTGGTTTCAACTGGGATGCATTTGACAATAAATCTACCCAGGTCAGGGGGGGAACAGGTTTATTTACTGGTAGAGTGCCTTTCGTATGGATCTCAAACCAATACTCAAACAATGGTGAGCTTAATGGAACCTACAGCATAGGAAGTTCCGCATCGAGTGCAAACCCTATCACAACTCCCGCAGGTGTCAAGTTCAATGCAGACCCCTATACCCAGAAAACAGCAACTGATTATGGAGGGGTTGCAGGTCGCGGTGCAATTAACGTTGTCGATCAGAACCTGAAATTCCCGCAGGTATTCAGGACAAACCTTGCAATTGATCAGAAGCTTCCATGGGGAGTTGTCGCAACTGTCGAGGGAATCTTCAGCAAAACTTACAACAACGTCAATTTTATTGATCTTAACAGAAAGGTAGATGCAGCTTATACATTTGATGGTGTGGACAAACGCCCAAGATATGTGACAGGCAGGATCAACGCAGGTTTTGATGAAATCATCAAGTTTGAGAATACCAATCAGGGATATTCCTATAACGTAGTAGCCATGCTCCAGAAACAGTTTGAAAATGGCTTCAACGCGATGATATCATATTCATATGGAACCTCATGGGACCTTAACTCAGGTACCTCAAGCGTTGCATACTCGAACTGGAGATATGTCAATAACGTTTATGGACTGAATGATCTTCGCCTTACCAGGTCAAACTATGATATGGGCCACAGGGTTTCAGGACTTGTTTCTTACAGGAAAGAATATCTCAATGGTATGCTTGCTTCACAGGTATCCCTGTTCTATAATGGTCAGTCAGGCCAACCGATATCATACATATATAACGGCGACCTGAATAACGACGGTTCATCAAACGATATGATCTATATTCCAGCATCTGCAAGTGAAATTAAGCTTGTTGATATTGCTGGCGGACCAACAGCCGCAGCACAGTGGACCGCTCTCGATGCATTCATCTCAGGTGATAAATACCTAAGCAAGCACAGGGGAGAATATGCAGAGCGCAATGCTGCACGACTTCCTTTCCAGAACCAGTTTGACCTTAAATTTCTCCAGGACATAAAGGTTAAAGCTGGTAATACATCCAACAAGCTTCAGATTTCGATCGACATTTTGAATATAGGCAACCTCATCAATAAGAAATGGGGCGAATCGCTGTACCTCGCAAACCAGCAGTTCGCGCTTATTACCTATAAAGCTATGGCTGGCAATACCCCAACTTTCAATTATGCACCTATAGGTATGACTAACGGCAATGCTTATTCAGTCACCGACCTGGCATCACGCTGGAGAATGCAGATAGGCTTGCGCTACGTCTTTAATTAATAGAATTTAATTCAATAATCATGGAGGCTGTTAATTATTTAACAGCCTCTTTTTTTAGAAATGACTTAAAGAAGTTAATTTCTATTGTTCGTTTTTAATCATCAGATTATTAATGACTTTACATTTACTGTTAAATAACCGAGAATGTCTGAAACTCATAATATGCAGAAATACAGGCACTAACGGACGGTTCATAACTATATCTGCAAATGTTAATAAACTTAAAAATATTGTCTTGCATCAAGAATAATGCTTACTTAATTTAGCATCTACCCGCTTTAAAAATCAGTGGCCGTTTAATCTCATTATAATCAGAGAATAACAGAATTATATTTTAATATATGGGAGAACTTTTTGTCCAGGAATCAACTATTGCATCTGAGAAAGCAAAAGATGAACAGCAACCCTCCGGTTCTCAGAAAATAGTTGGCGTGAAGGCCAGTATCAAAACTTATTCTCACGACGAGGCGGTTGAGGCAAGTATTGAATATTTCAGGGGCGATGAACTTGCTGCAAGAGTATGGGCAAACAAATATGCGCTGAAAGACTCTTATGGAAATCTGTTTGAAAAGAGCCCGGACGATATGCATCATCGTATTGCAAGAGAAATTCACAGGATCGAGCTTAAATACAAAAATCCGCTTCCGGAGGAACTAATTTACAGAGTACTTAAGGATTTCAGATACATTGTACCCCAGGGAGGGCCAATGACAGGTATAGGCAATGATTACCAGATCGCCTCACTGTCAAATTGTTTTGTAATCGGCAACGACGGATCATCCGACTCTTACGGTGGCATAATGAAGATCGACCAGGAACAGGTTCAGCTGATGAAAAGACGCGGCGGCGTAGGTCACGACCTGTCCCATATACGGCCAAAAGGAACGCCGGTGCTCAACAGTGCTTTGACATCCACCGGTGTAGTTCCTTTCATGGAAAGATATTCGAACTCAACCCGCGAAGTTGCTCAGGACGGAAGGCGGGGGGCACTTATGCTTTCAATATCGATCAAACATCCTGATTCAGGAAAATTCATCGATGCCAAGCTTGAAAGCGGAAAAGTAACAGGCGCAAACGTGTCGGTAAAGATAACAGACGAATTTATGAAGGCTGTGGAGGAAAAAACAACCTTCAGGCAGCAGTACCCCATAGTTTCCGATAACCCGAAATTCGTTAACGACATTGATGCCAGCAACCTCTGGGATAAGATAATCCACAATGCATGGAAATCGGCTGAACCCGGCGTTCTTTTCTGGGATACAATTATCCGGGAAAGCGTTCCTGATTGTTACGCCGATCTTGGGTTTGCCACTATTTCAACAAATCCATGCGGCGAAATACCATTATGCCCATACGACAGCTGCCGTCTGCTCGCGATCAATCTTTTCAGCTATGTTAAGGATCCGTTTACTGCAACTGCCGAATTTGATTTCGAACTCTACAAGGAACACGTAGGACTCGCTCAGCGTATGATGGATGATATTATCGATCTTGAACTTGAAAAAATAGATTCCATAATCAGCAAAATAAATGGAGATCCTGAAAATGACGAACTAAAAAGAGTCGAAAGGAACCTTTGGAAAAATATAAGGAAAAAATCAGAAGAGGGAAGAAGAACAGGTATAGGGATAACAGCAGAGGGAGATATGCTTGCTGCACTCGGTTTGAGGTACGGGACACCCGAAGCAACAGATTTTTCAGTTGAAGTGCACAAAACTCTTGCACTCGAAGCATATAAATCATCGACCTACCTTGCAAAGGAAAGGGGATCATTTACAATTTATGAAGCCGAAAGGGAAAAGAATAATCCATTCATCCTCAGGATGAAAGAGGCAGACCCGGTAATGTATAACAACATGGTTAAGTTTGGCAGAAGGAACATTGCACTGCTTACCATCGCCCCGACCGGAACCACAAGCCTCATGACCCAGACTACCTCCGGCATTGAACCTATCTTTTCCGTATTCTATAAGCGCAGAAGAAAAGTAAATCCCAACGACCAGGATGTTAAAGTCACATTCAAAGATGAAATCGGCGATTCATGGGAAGAATTTAACGTATTCCATCATAAGTTTGTCGATTGGCTGAAGCTTAATGGCTATGATCCGAATGCTGTCACAAGGATGAATGATGATGAGATCGAAAAAGTAATTGCAAAATCGCCATATTACAAAGCAACAGCAAACGATGTCGACTGGGTCGCAAAGGTCAGGATGCAGGGCGCAATCCAGAAATGGGTAGACCATTCGATAAGCAGCACAATAAACCTGCCTGCAGATGTTAAGGAAGAACTGGTCAGCGAACTTTACATGACTGCCTGGAAATCGGGATGCAAGGGAGCAACAGTATATCGTGACGGATCAAGGGACGGAGTTCTAATCACCGGAAAGCCGGAAGCCAGGGCCGAAAGACCAAAACGCCCCAAAGTACTCGATTGCGACGTGATCAGGTTCAATATAAGTGAGGAAAAATGGGTCGCCTTCGTCGGGCTTAAAGACAGCAGGCCATACGAAATTTTTACCGGTCTTGCTGATGAAGAGATTTTCCCGATCCCCAAAAGCATCATGAAAGGGCAGATTATAAAAATTAAGAATGATGACGGAAAAACACGGTACGATTTTCAGTATACAGACAGATACGGCTATAAAAAAACCATCGGAGGCTTATCCCATATGTTCAAGCCTGAGTTCTGGAACTATGCCAAGCTTATCTCCGGGGTGCTAAGGCACGAGATGCCAATTGCTGATGTCGTAACACTCATTCAGTCGCTGAATCTCGACAGTGAATCAATCAATAACTGGAAGAACGGCGTGGAAAGAGCTCTCAAAAAGTATATTCCTAACGGAACAAAGGCAAAGGGGAAATGCGAATGCGGTTCTGACAACCTGGTTTACGAGGAAGGTTGCCTGATATGTAAAGACTGTGGTTCCTCAAAGTGCGGATAATAATATGGAATAGGATTAATGCCTCAGAGAAAAGGATGCCGGTGCCGGTGTCCTTTTTTTATTTTCTACGGACAGCCCTTAGAACCACACGCCTCAGCCATGGCGCTTTTATCTTCTTGTCAAATAAAGGGATCATATAACCATTCGAAAATTTTACCTCAAACCTGTTCTTTTCAAGGAGCGCGGTAAAGATCTCTTCATCACTATGCTTATGATATGTACATAATGCCATTTTCAACGGTAAGTTCCCTGACAGGAATTCTTCAGCACCATTCAGCACTTTATGCTCAAAACCCTCAACATCGATTTTCAGGAAAGTTATATCGTTCTTCATGGCAAAGAGGGTATCGAGGCTGATATATCTTCCATCATCAGAATCAGAAACATATTTTGTTATAATCTCAACCTTATCCTTCCATGGTGCGAATGTGGCTTCAAGAGCTTTTATCCACTCCTTGTCATAATCAATCAGATAGATTTTTTTGACTTTCTCGATCTGTGATAATGAGAAGTTGCCTTCAGAGGCTCCAACGTCAGCAATTACATCATCATCTCCAATAGTAAAATCATCGGACAGATAGCAGTGGGGACAGGCAGGATCCTGTTCTTTAGACAGAGCCGCATAAGCCCTTCTGACTTTTGTACTGCCCCATCCTTTTTTAAAATATAGTCTCTTTCCATCCTGGATCACATAACGCATCCTGTTCGATTTATCAAGGAATACTTCAACATTTTCAGGCGGATAGCCTGAATCAAATGGGTAAGGGAAAAGTGAAACAGGATTATTTCCAAGGTAATCAAGTATTTCCCTTTGTTCATCATTGATCTTTTCGGGAGGAAGGCTTGAAAAATGACCTAATATTTTTTTCCTTACACTCCTTTTAAGAAGAATGGTTCTAATGGGTTTGGGAACCAGCACGCGGTATACAGGGAAGATATATTTATTCATTTTTTCAGGATGCCAAGCTCCCTTCCGATCTTTTCAAAGGCGCTGATTGCTTTATCGAGATGCTCCTTTTCATGAGCTGCTGAAAGCTGAACCCTTATCCTGGCCTGTCCCTTCGGAACAACAGGATAATAGAATCCTGTAACATAAATACCTTCCTTAAGGAGCTTTGCGGCAAAATCCTGTGACAATTTCGCATCATACAGCATTACAGCACATATCGCAGATTTCGTGGGCTTAATATCAAAGCCGAGATTGGTCATCCTGCTTATAAAGTATTCAGAGTTTGCGTGAAGCTTGTCCTGGAGCTCATTCGTCTCAGTCATCATTTCAATCATTTTGATACCGGCAGCTGCAACAAGCGGCGGGATAGAATTTGAGAAGAGATAAGGACGCGATCGCTGGCGAAGAAGTTCAATAATCTCCTTTTTCCCGGTGGTGAATCCGCCAATGGCTCCGCCGAATGCTTTTCCTAGGGTCCCGGTAATAATCTCAATCTGCCCGGGAATATTATAAAGTTCAGTCACGCCTCTTCCGGTTTCTCCAACCACACCGGCAGAATGAGATTCATCTACCATGACCATTGCTTTGTAGATGTTTGCCAGCTCTACAATCTTCTTCAGTGGAGCAACATTACCATCCATTGAAAATACGCCATCAGTGACTATAAGCCTGAAGCGCTGAGCCTGTGCAAGCTTAAGCTGTTTCTCAAGGTCGTTCATGTCGGCATTTTCATAACGGTAACGCTGGGCTTTACAGAGCCTGACTCCGTCAATTATTGAGGCATGGTTCAGAGAATCAGAAATAATTGCATCTTCTTCGGTAAGAAGTGGTTCAAATACTCCGCCATTGGCATCGAAGCATGCTGCATATAAAATGGTATCTTCAGTATTGAAGAATTTCGTAATCTTCTTCTCCAGCTCCTTGTGAAGATCAGTGGTCCCGCAGATAAACCGCACCGATGACATCCCGTATCCATGATTGTCGAGAGCTGATTTGGCTGCATCGATAAGCTGACGGTTATCGGAAAGACCAAGGTAATTGTTTGCACAGAAGTTAAGGACTTTCTGCCCGCTTTCAAGGGTTATCTCAGCTCCCTGGGGAGACACAATCACCCTCTCATTCTTGTATAATCCGTTTTCCTTAATCTCGTTAATAATTCCAACAAGGTGTTTTTGATAGTTGTTATACATGATATTCTATTTTAAATCGCCCTTTGTGCTCCTTTGAGTATTCTTTGTGTCCCTTCGTGGTAAAAAATATAAACACAAAGGCGCTCAAAGGTTATCACTAAGGCTCACAAAGGGATTAAATGAAATTTTAATCCCAGTTGAGAATGACTTTGCCGCAGTTTCCACCTTCCATGGCATCGAAACCCTTCTGAAAATCATCAATAGGAAATCTGTGAGTGATGATTGGTTCGAGATTGATTCCACCGATGATCATCTGTTCCATTTTATACCATGTTTCCCACATCTCTCTTCCATAAATGCCTTTCATGGTTATCGCCTTGAAGATAATATCACTCCACGGAAATTCAAAGTTAGACGGGAGAAGTCCTAGCAGTGAGATGCTTGACCCATTGTACATGTTGCTGACCATTTCTATAAAAGCCTTTGGTGATCCTGACATTTCGAAACCTATATCAAACCCTCTCATCCCCAGTTTCTTAACTGCATCAGATATCTTTTCCCCCTTTGACGGATTGACAGTCAGCGTTGCACCCATTTTCTTTGCAATATCAAGCCTGTAATCGCTCAGGTCGCTGGCGACAATGAAGCGGGCACCGGCAAATCTTGCGATTGCAATAGCCATGCTGCCTATTAATCCCGACCCTGTGACTAAAACATCTTCACCAAGAAGCGGGAAGGATAGTGCCGTATGAGTGGCATTTCCGAACGGATCCATTATGGAAGCCCACTCATCAGATATCCTGTGATCGAGCAGGATCACATTTGAAGCAGGGACCTTTACATACTCTGCAAATGATCCGTCAATATTTACACCTATACCGACAGTGTTCTCACAGACATGTTCCTTCCCGCGCCGGCAGTTGCGGCAATGGCCGCATGCAATATGACCTTCGCCTGTAACCCTGTCGCCGATATGAAGATTTGTTACACCAGCCCCCATTTTTTCTACATAACCCATATATTCATGGCCAATGACCATTGGCGTCTTTATTGTTTTCTGTGACCAGGCATCCCATTCGTAAATATGGAGGTCAGTGCCGCATATTGCCGATTTCTTAACCTTAATTATCACGTCATTGAGTCCGGGTTCAGGAACAGGAACCTCCTGCATCCATAGACCTTTTTCCGGACGGGCTTTTACCAGTGCTTTCATCTTTTTCATACCAGGAAATATTTAATCGGATATATGTTTTCGCGTTGTCACAAATTTAATACAAATCTGCTGTCCAAAACCTGATTAATGCTATATCTGTTATTTATATAAGCGTTTGCCTATCTTTGCATTTATTAATTTGAATATCGAATTATGCAGCAAGTACGAGTACGTTTTGCCCCAAGCCCGACAGGTCCTCTGCATATCGGAGGTGTAAGGACAGCACTTTATAACTATCTTTTTGCAAAGAAGAACAATGGAACCTTTATTTTAAGGATCGAAGATACTGACCAGACCAGGTTTGTTGAGGGTGCAGAGGAATATATAATGGAATCCCTGAAGTGGTGCGGAATAACCGTGGATGAAGGGATAAATGAAGGCGGAAAATATGGTCCCTACCGTCAGAGCGACAAAAAGGATATTTTCAGGCAATATGCAGATCTTCTGATTGATAAAAATGATGCCTATTATGCCTTTGATTCACCCGATAAGCTCGATATACTGAGGAAGGATGCTGAAAAAGAGGGGAAGACCTTCATCTACAATGCATCGGCAAGAAATTGCCTTCAGAATTCCCTTTCGTTGCCTGAGGCTGATTGGAAGCAGCGCCTTAAAGATGGGACACCTTATGTCATACGATTCAAAATGCCCCTGAATGAAGATATTCATCTTGACGATATGATAAGAGGGCATATTGTTGTGAATACAAGCACACTTGACGACAAGGTACTTTTCAAGTCGGACGGAATGCCTACATATCACCTGGCCAATATCGTTGATGACCACCTTATGGAGATCAGCCATGTTATTCGCGGTGAAGAGTGGCTCCCATCGCTGCCTCTTCATATAATGCTTTACAGATCATTTGGCTGGGAAGCACCCATATTCGCACATCTTCCGCTTCTCCTAAAACCCGACGGGAAAGGAAAACTTAGCAAACGAGACGGCGACAAAATGGGATTTCCAGTTTTCCCGCTTTTCTGGCCCTATGGCGAAACTGCCAAAGGATACCGCGAGGAAGGATATTACCCTGATGCTTTTGTAAACATGCTTGCATTGCTTGGATGGAACCCGGGAACAGAACAGGAGATATTCAGCATGAGCGGGCTAATTGATGCATTTTCAATTGACAGGGTACATAAATCAGGCTCGAGATTTGATCCTGAAAAGGCAAAATGGTTCAACCACCAATATCTGATGCAAAGAACAAATAAACAGCTGGCGATCGAATTCAGGGAATTCCTGAGGATACAGGGCTTTCATCATGATATTGGTCAGCTTGAAACTCTGGTCGGACTCGTAAAGGATAGGGTGAGTTTTGTCAGTGAGATATGGAACGAAACGGATTTCTTCTTTAAAAGCCCGGAGACCTACGACAAGGATGCGATTAAGAAAAGATGGAAACCTGAGACCCCCGCCCAGTTGCTTGAGCTGAAGGATGTACTCGCTGGTATTGATGATTTTAAGTCCGATGCAATGGAAAATAAGGTAAAATCATGGATTGAGGCGAGAAGATATAATACCGGGGCCATTATGAATGCATTCAGAATTGTGGTTGTCGGGGCATCCAGGGGACCTCAAATGTTTGATATAATTTCATGGTTAGGGAAAGAAGAAACTCTTAAGAGGATCGATAAAGGTGTTTCTGCTATTGGCATGTCATTATAATGAGCTTTCCGAAACAAAACGATTTTATAGATATTCATACTCACGGTGCAGTGCCATCTCCCGGGATATTTTCCGTCGAAACGCTTATGGCGCATGATAACCGGAAGCCTATGGAAACAGCCGGTCTTGCATATACTTCAGGCATTCACCCATGGAATCTCAATGATGAAAATCATGACAGGTTATTGTTGCATGTTGAAGAAACCGCCTCATATGAGAGTGTTATTGCCATTGGTGAAATCGGGTTTGACAAGATAAAAGGTCCGGCTATAGATCTGCAGCAAAGGACATTTGAAGAACAGGTTTATATTGCCGGGAAGTTAAGGAAGCCTGTAGTAATACATTGTGTAAAGGCCTGGGAGGAGCTTATTTCGGCGCATAAGAAGCTTAATCCGGCAACACCCTGGCTTGTCCATGGTTTCAGAGGCAAGAAGGAGCTGGCACTTCAGCTTATATCAAAAGGAATTTACCTTTCCTTCTGGTTTGATTTCATAACCAGGAGAGAGGCAACTCCGTTAATGAAAAGCCTTCCCGTCGATTATATTTTTCTTGAGACGGATGGTTCAGGTGCCGATATCAGGGATATATATAAAAAGGTATCAGGAGATCTGGGATTAACTTTAGCTGAACTTAAATCTCAGATTTTTACAAATTTTAATAGATTTTTTAAATCAATACCTTCATGAACCTTGGTGGAATCCTTTGTGTGCCTTAATGGTTAAATTCTAACACCACAAAGGAGCACGAAGTACGCACGAAGAAAACAAAGGGAATATATCTTATTATGGATGAATGGTTGTTACGTACGGAGATGCTTCTCGGAACAAAGGGTTTGGCTAAGCTTAAATCAGCCAAGGTACTTGTTGTGGGACTTGGCGGAGTGGGAGCATATGCCGCAGAGATGATATGCAGGGCTGGTGTTGGTTCTATGACTATTGTAGATGGAGATAAAATCAATTCATCGAACCGCAACAGGCAGCTTCTGGCCCTTATAAGCACACAGGGCAAGGCAAAGGCTGAATTAATGGGATCCAGGCTTCTCGATATAAATCCCGGACTTGATCTTACCATTGTCAGTGAATACATCAAAGACGACATGGTAATTGAAATTCTGGATGCCGGATTTGATTATGTGGTTGATGCCATAGATACACTGTCGCCTAAGATATTCCTGATCTTCCACTCTCTTCAGAAAAAATACAAGCTGGTAAGTTCAATGGGAGCAGGCGGGAGATTCGATCCTCTTAAAATCACTATTTCTGATATTTCCGGAACAACGGATTGCAACCTGGCGCGGATATTGCGAAAAAGACTCCACAGGCTTGGAGTTCGTGAAGGTTTTACTGCAGTTTATTCACCTGAGACAATAGATAAATCTAAAGTTCTTCTTTCCCCCGGTGAACAGAACAAAGCATCAGTCGTTGGTACAGTTTCCTATATGCCTGCGGCTTTTGGTATAGCCTGCGCATCGGTTGTTATAAGAGACCTGGCAGGGATTCAGAGATAGAAAGTGAAAGAAAGCCCACTTCATAATAACCTGATATTTCAACATCGTTTTTTTATTGTCCTACATACCTTTCATCCCCTGCATGCTGCCCTTATCATGACTCACTGTGTCAGTTCCGCCAGTAGTATTCATCATGCTTGGCTTTCCCTCAAGCTGCGCTGCTGCATCCACGCTATACGTACCGCTTGTTACAATTTCTTCACCTTCCAGCAGGCCATCAGTTACAACATAACTTTCGCCAAGCATAGGTCCAAGCCCAATTTCACGCATTTTAAATACTGGTTCATCTGAACCTGGCTGCTTTACATAAACAATGGAGCGCTTGCCAGTCCACAAAACTGCTGAACGCGGAATAACTATAATGTTGCGATATTCATCAAGAGTTGAGGAGACAATTCCTGTAGCAAACATTTCTGGTTTAAGCCTGGCTGATTGATTCCCTGTTTCAACCCGTACTTTTGCCACCCTCGTAACAGGGTCAATTACAGGGTCTATAAATACTATATTGCCGGAATATTCTGTACCAGGTAATGCCTGAAGAGTGAAAGAAATTTTTTCACCTTTGCGAAGGAACTGGAGATCACTTTCATAGGCGTCGAATATTACCCATACATTCGAAAGGTCTGCAATTTTAAATAATTCTGTCCCTTGTGAGACATAATCGCCTGTGTTTACAAGGCGAGCTGTTATAGTTCCACTGGTACTTGATACGACATCAACAGATGTCTGAGCAATTCCCGAACTTTCAATTGTTTCAATCTGATTATCAGTTAGTTTCCATTGACGCAGTTTCTCTTTTGCTGCTTCATATATTGCAGGCTGTGATTGTTTGGTTTTAGCTGCTTCCAGTAACTCCTCCTGCGATGTAATCAGTTCGGGAGAATAAATTTGTGCAAGTACCTGACCTTTAATAACAGATTCACCGGTAAAGTTTACTGCCAGGCGTTCTATACGTCCAGAGACATGCGCTACCAGACTTTGCAATAATCTCTCATCAACCTGAACTTTGCCGTATAAACGTACCGCTTTTACAGGTATCTGTTTCGAAACGACTGAAGTCAGGACATTGGCCAGCTGAGCGGCCTCTTTGGTCAGATGAACTGCACTGGGATCGATTGAG
Organism: Bacteroidales bacterium; assembly: GCA_003157055.1. Classification (GTDB taxonomy): domain Bacteria; phylum Bacteroidota; class Bacteroidia; order Bacteroidales; family VadinHA17; genus LD21. The sequence goes on from PMIG01000216.1 coordinate 15,192, forward strand.
GAATTGCCGGTTTGAACAAGAGGAATCAAATCCATTCCGCAGATCGGGCACTTGCCAGGATCCGGCATTCTTATCTGCGGATGCATTGAACATGTCCAGATTGTGCTTTTAGCCATTTCTGTAAGTTGATCAGGTTTCTTTTCTGTTTTCCGCGAAGAATGAAAGAAAAGCCATCCGATAAAGATACCGAGAAACAGTAAAAGACTATAATTCATGTATTTATCCGAGAATATTTTATATAGTTTTAGCTTTTTCATTGTACTTCAGATTTATTGTATTTGAGAAAATGCCATCAATCGTTTTAGCCAGGAAACAGCTGTATTGAAATCAGCGATAGCTTCGACTTGCTTAAGTTCATAGTCAAGTGTCTGCTGACGCACGCGCAGGACATCAGTTAGTCCTGATGAAGATGCTGAGAAGCTTTTAAGTATAATATCAAAAGATTTAGATGCAAGTTGATATTGATTCCCGT
>PMIG01000185.1 GCA_003157055.1 Bacteroidales bacterium
CTGTCCATCTTTTTGCACCATCCGCACCAGTCAGTATAGGTATCTATAAACAGTGGACGGGGCGATTGCTTCATAAGCTTTTCGGCATCCTGGATCGTATACCATTTTACTGAAGAGTTATCTGAAGAAGGTATAATCTGGGAAAATGCAGCAACCGTACCTAGGAAAAACAGAGTGATTAATATGGAGCGTCTCATATATTGATATATTCCAATATGTAAATTTCTACAAAATTATTAAATCTCCCGGATATTAATCAAATTACCCGGCTTAACTTCAATACAACAATCAGGCCGGAGTTTAGTTAATTATTAATAATCAAATTGGGAAGTTACATCCAATTTATTTTTTACATTTACCGCACTTTAAATCACTAATTCATTTTTATGGAAGCAATAACAAAAACCCTGCGCGACTCAAAAGCTGCACGATGGACAGCATTGGCAGTAGTTGCATTTACAATGCTTTGCGGATATTATCTTACAGATGTGATGGCTCCGCTTAAAGGATTGCTTGAAGGTCAATTACATTGGAATAGTTCTGAATTTGGGTTCTTCACCAGTGCATATGGATGGTTTAATGTATTCCTGTTGATGCTTATCGTAGGAGGTTTAATTCTTGATAAGATGGGGGTACGTTTCACTGGTTTAATGGCCGCAACTATAATGGTTATTGGAACAGCTATAAAGTACTGGGCTGTTTCTACCCATATGCTGGATGGCCAGACATGGCATGTCTTGTTCTGGCATGTGAACGCACAGGTTCTGATGGCAGGGGTTGGTTTTGCAATATTCGGGGTTGGCGTAGAAACTGCCGGAATTACAGTATCCAAGATCATTGTAAAGTGGTTCAAGGGTAAGGAGATGGCTCTGGCAATGGGTCTGGAGATGGCAACTGCAAGGTTAGGAACTGCACTCGCTCTTTCGACTTCTCTTCCAATAGCTAAAGCATTCAATACAGTATCTGCACCGATCCTTGTCTGCCTTATTCTATTGTGTATAGGCCTTATATCATTTTTCATGTACACTTTTATGGATAAAAAGCTGGATGCATCACAAGCAGCTTATGATGAAGCAAACCAGACAGTAGATAATGAGGAAGCTTTTCGTGTCAAGGATATCTGGAAAATAGTTACGAATAGAGGATGGTGGTACATAGCAATACTTTGTGTTCTGTTCTATTCTGCTGTATTCCCTTTCCTGAAATATGCCACCGAGCTGATGGTCTCCAAATTCCATATCAATGAAGATTGGGCCGGCCTTATACCTGCCTTGTTGCCATTCGGTACAATATTGCTTACTCCATTATTCGGTAATATGTATGACAGGAAAGGAAAAGGGGCATCTATTATGATATTGGGAGCAATTCTGCTGATCTTTGTGCATGTCGTGTTCTCGATCCCATTCCTTCATCACTGGATAATTGCAATATTTCTTATATTGGTCCTGGGAGTTGGATTTTCACTGGTGCCCTCAGCAATGTGGCCTTCAGTGCCCAAGATTATTCCTGAAAACCAGCTTGGTACGGCGTATGCTCTCGTTTTCTGGGTGCAGAACTGGGGATTAATGGGTGTTCCTGCTCTTATAGGCTGGGTTCTGAATAAATGGTGCTTTCTTGGTTACTTCGCAGTTGCAGGAACTGGATTTGTAACAACTCAGGGTCCACAAATAACCAAAGTTATTACATCAGATCAGAATATTTATCCTGTTACGCAGGTGGGTGCAATCAGCAGGAAGGATGTTGACCTTAAAATTACGCAGTTCATTAAAAATACGGATGGTAAGCTCACTGCAGTTGTCACTTCAGCAAATGATAAAATTAGTGCAGAGGTTATAACAAAAAAACACCTTGTACAAGCTGTTAAAAATGGTGCGATTACTGCGGTTGTAACTTCAGCAAACGATACAATCAGTTCCACCTATATAACAACTAAATCTCTGAAGAAGGCAGCTAAAGATGGAGAATTGAAAGTTACAGATTATTATGCAGGTGATAAAAAGATTGAGAATTTTGTAACAAAAGATGGACAGAAAATCTCAAAATTGAGCAATGTATTTTCACATTATAACTATACACTTCCAATGATGATCTTTACGGGACTGGGATTTCTCGCGCTTTTATTTGCATTCCTTCTGAAAGCTGAAGATAAGAAGAAGGGTTACGGTCTTGAACTTCCGAATATTAAGAATTAAGATATTATAGATGTTTTGGAAAGACGCTTTAAGCAGCGTCTTTTTTTTTTATCTGAATGAACCTTTAAGAACCAGGGTTGTTCTATTGTTAATAAATTAACACTAACATGGAAAAAATCGAATTTGAAAAGGCTAAAGTCTTTAGTTTCAACGATTCAGTGGAGTATGCCAGCGGAGGAATTCTCAGCAAATCTGTTTTAAAAAAAGAGACTGGCAACATATCGCTGTTTTCATTTGCAATGGGTGAAGCATTAAGTGAACATACTGTCCCATACGATGCAATGATTCAGATTGTCGACGGCAAGGGAGAAATAACAATAGGAGGGACTCCATATATTTTACAGGCCGGGGAGGCTATTATCTTGCCGGCAAACATACCTCATGCTGTGAAGGCTGTTGAGAAATTTAAAATGGTGCTTACTATGATCAGGAGCAAATAAAGAAAGTTCACTGTTCGCGGTACAATGCAATTTTCAATAATCTCTTCTCCATTGTGCCATCGTACCATTGTACCATTGTACCTTTATTATGCCATCTTAATCAGTATCGACTTAATCGTATCTGTTACATCCTCAGCTTCATCGACGGTCCTTTCAAGAATCTCCAGGATCTTATTGTTCTTCAAAAGTTCTGCCGGATCTTTTTCTTTATCAAAAAGTTCTGCGATAGCGACATAATAATACTCGTCAGCCTGATGCTCTATTGCCTTGACATTATCGCACGATCTGGTTATCTCATTTTTGTTTGCGGCGGCATCATTAAGGCCATGAATGCATATCTGTATCTCAAGGGCAGCTGCATAAATCTCTGCAGCCATCTCTTTGTACACTGGCATGAGGTTTTTTGGCTTATAGAGACATATCCTTCTGCCTATGCCATTAATTGAATCAACTACGTCATCGATATTAGCGGTCAGCTCATGAATATCTTCTCTGTCGAATGGAGTGATAAAAGATTTATTAAGTGCCTGGTAGGTCTTATCAGTGATTTCATCACCAATATGTTCCACATCTTTTATCTCTTTATATATCCGTTCATGTTCATGATTTTCACTGGTTGACATAAGCTCCTTAAGCAGTTCAGCTGCTTTTACGAGGTTTTTTGCATCCTCTTCGAAAAGGGGATAGAAAGAGTGATCTTTCGGAACAAAAAACTTAAGCATTTTATCGATATTCATATTCCTGGTTTTTATTTACGTTGGTTTAATTTATCCAGTTAAAAAAGAAGTACATCAAAGCGCCAATTGTAGCCGATATGGGAAGCGTAAGTATCCATGCCCAGAAGATCTTGGTTGTTACTCCCCACTTTACTGCAGATAAACCTTTTCTGGCACCTACACCTATTATAGCACCGGTTATTGTATGAGTAGTGCTGACAGGTATCCCGAAATGAGTTGCCCCGAAAAGCGTAATCGCACCAGCTGTTTCAGCACAAAACCCCTCGAAGGGCCTGAGTTTGGTTATTTTTTGTCCCATTGTTTTGACTATTCTCCATCCTCCGAATAATGTGCCTAGTGCAATTGACAGCTGGCATGAATAAACAACCCAATGTGGAATTCCTGAATCCTTTGTTAAAAAACCGGAGATTACCAATGCCATCCAGATAATCCCCATCGATTTTTGCGCATCATTTCCGCCATGCCCCAGACTGAATGCAGATGCAGATAGAAGCTGAAGCCTTCGGAAGTGTTTGTCTATTCCGGATGGTGTGCTCTTACGGACCAAATATGAAACAATTGTTGAAATAATAAATCCAATCAGCATACCTAAAAGCGGAGAAATAATAATGAATGCTGCAATCTTAATCACTCCACTGGTTATTACAGAACCAGGTCCGGAACTGGCGACAGCTGCGCCAACCAGCCCTCCGACCAAAGTGTGAGATGAGCTTGACGGTAATCCCAGCCACCAGGTTACCAGGTTCCACACTATTGCTGCAACAAGTGCCGCACCGATTACATTTAGGTTTACAAAGTCAGGATCCACAACACCTTTTCCCATCGTCTGGGCAACTTTATGAGTGAAAACTGTGAAGGCAATAAAATTAAAGAATGATGCCATACCAACCGCAGCCAGAGGTGAAAGCACTTTTGTGGAAACTACTGTCGCTATTGAATTTGCCGAATCATGAAACCCGTTGATAAAATCAAAGACCAGGACCAGCGCAACTATTACATATAAAAACGTCATTCCTTAGTTCCGGGTATTAAATCCTGTGATTATATGCTTGTTGCACATATAAACAACGGAGTATTTATCAATTTACACTTCTCTTTCAGGTTCGGGTTTGGTGACCAAAAGTAATTAAAAGAGGTGACAATTCAAAATCATATGTTATTGCTTTTTCGATGCAATTTGTACAGTTTCACAAACAGAACAAAAAGCTCTTTTTGTTGTTTTTCAATTTAATATAGCTATTTTTAGATAAAGAATATCTTACATTTGTATATGATCTATATGTTTAATTTAAAAGCTAATTGAGTATGAATGATATACGGAAACTTGAACCAACACAAGTCTGGAATTATTTCCATGAAATAACACAAATCCCTCATCCTTCAAAGATGGAGAAGAAACTTGCTGAATTCATTGTAAAATTCGGCAAGGACCATAAACTTGAAACGATGGTTGACAAGGTTGGAAATGTTATTATAAAGAAACCTGCGACTAAGGGTATGGAGAACCGAAAAGGAGTGATTCTTCAGTCTCACATCGATATGGTGCCGCAGAAAAATAGCGACAAAAAACATGATTTTGCGAAAGACCCTATCCAGACCCTGATCGACGGTGAATGGGTAAAGGCAAATGGTACGACCCTTGGTTCCGATGATGGTATCGGTGTAGCTTCAGCACTGGCAGTCCTTGCTTCAAAAGACCTTAAGCATGGTCCTATTGAAGCACTCTTTACTATTGACGAAGAGACAGGTATGACAGGTGCATTCGGCCTGAAGAAAGGTATTCTGAAAGGAGATATTCTGATGAACCTCGATTCGGAAGATGAAGGAGAACTTTATGTAGGTTGTGCAGGAGGCATTGATGTAAGCGCAACAAAAAAATATGCTGAAGAAAATCTGCCCCGTGGAATGACAGCATACCGTATTGTGGCAAAGGGACTTAAAGGCGGACATTCAGGAGTAGATATCGCACTCGGAAGATCCAATTCCAATAAGCTGATGTTCAGGTTCCTCATGCAGGCTGAATCTGATTTTAATATCAGGATTGCAGAAGCAGCTGGAGGCGATCTCCGTAATGCTATACCCCGCGAATCATACTCTGTTCTTCTCGTTCCATCCAAATCAGTTAAACAGTTCGAGAAATTTGTAAAGGGTTACGAAAAAATGTACAGAGCTGAATTTGCAGAAACGGAACCGACTCTTTCTTTCACCTGTAAAAAGTGTGAGACTCCTGCAAAAGTAATGAATAAGGCCGATCAATTCAGGATCATCCGTGCAGTTTTTGCCTGTCCAAATGGCGTCGTACGAATGAGCCAGGCAATGAAGGGACTTGTCGAAACCTCGAACAACCTCGCTATTGTGAGGTGTATAAAAGGAAAATTCGAAGCACATAACCTTACAAGAAGCTCTGTTGACTCGTCGAAGGAATCGACAGCATGGAGAATCGCCTCAGTTTTCCAGCTTATTGATGCTAAAGTGACTCTTACAGGAAGCTATCCGGGATGGAAACCCAATATGAATTCTCCTATCCTGAAAACAATGAGCGGAATATATAAGAAGATGTTCGGAAACACTCCGGAGATAAAAGCTATTCATGCAGGCCTTGAGTGCGGACTATTCGGAGGAGTTTATCCGAATCTCGATATGATTTCATTTGGCCCGACGATCAAGTACCCACATTCACCTGATGAGAAAGTCAATATAGTTTCAGTTAAAAAGTTTTATGATTTTCTGTGTGAGACATTGAAACAGGTACCTGCAAAATAAGATCATGGCTCATAGCTCGTGGCTCATAGATTATTGATTTCCCTTACGAGCTATAAACTACCAGTTATGCGCTAATCTATCTTAATCTCAATAAGAACATCATCCTTCATTACATTGACTCCAGCTTTTGCGCTGACTATAATTACTTTGCCGTTTACCGGCGACAGAATTTCATTCTGCATCTTCATAGCTTCAAGGATCACCAAGGGTTCGCCGCGAAGGACACTTGAACCTTCCCTTACAAAGACATCAATTATCTTGCCTGGCATCGGGGCTTTTAAAGACTCCAGCTCATTGACATCCTTTGTTGATTTAATGACTTTCATCCTTTGAAGTGAGAAGGGGGTCTCGACTGTAAAAGTATAGCTTATATCGTTGAAAAGTATCTCATACTTATTTTGCCTCGACCTTACTATCTCAACAGGATATTTCCGGTTCTTCCAGAGAATATAAGTTCCGTACTTCTCGTCAGATTTTAGCTGGACAATATAATCTCTCCTGCCAATGCGGATCTTGTTCTTCAGCGGCACCGAAAAGCTGAACTTCCTGTTCTCGGATGAAAGAGCATACAGCTTCTTTATTTTGAGGTTCTCGTTCATTGCGTCGCCGTCTTGTTTAAAATTGATTTATTCTTTTGTTAAGAAGCCAGGGGCTCATCTCTTTCCCATTCTCAAAATCAACGTTGATGCTGTCCTCCAGGAGATTCTCTTCCACAAAAAGCTTGGTTGCAAGCCAGGCCGCAAGCATCTCTTCATACTCACTGTTCAGGTAGTATTTCTCAATATCTTTCTCAATAAAGGCAGTAGTGAAAGTACCATCCTGGAATTTTTGGTTGCGCACCAGCATCCTGAAAAAAGGAAGAGTTGTTTTTGTCCCTTTTATCCAGACTTTGTCGAGCGCCATTTTGCAATTTTTTATTGCTTCCTTCCTGTCCTTTCCTGTGATGATAAGCTTTGCAATCATGGAATCAAACGTGGTAAGGATAATCGATCCCGGTTCAATCCCTGTATCAACTCTTACATAAGGATCTGCAGGCATACTAAGGTTTTCTATCTTGCCGGGAGCGGGAGCGAAGCCTGCCTGAACATCTTCTGCATTTATCCTGCACTCTATGGCCCAGCCTTTCAGTTTTATGTCTTCCTGTTTCAGGGATAATGGCTCACCTTCAGCTATTCTGATCTGCTGTTCTATCAAGTCTATTCCGGTTATTGCTTCAGTTACAGGATGCTCAACCTGTATCCTCGTATTCATTTCCATGAAATAAAAATTCTTATCAGAATCAAGAAGAAATTCGACAGTGCCAGCCGAATGATAACTGACCGCCCTTGCGATTTGAACTGCTATGTCACCCATCTCCTTTCGGAGGCTGGAGTCAAGCGCGCAGGAAGGAGCCTCTTCAAGAAGCTTCTGATGCTTCCTCTGAATAGAACATTCCCTCTCCCCAAGATGAATTATGTTCCCTTTTGTATCACCAAGTATCTGAAATTCAATATGCTTTGGATTTTCAATATATTTTTCAATAAAAACTGAAGGATCATTGAACGCCTTTTCAGCCTCCTTGCTGGCAGTGGAGAACATTCTTTCCATTTCTTCCTCCTTGCGAACAATTCTCATACCCTTTCCGCCTCCTCCTGATGCAGCCTTAATAATGACAGGATATCCTATTTTTGAAGCTGCCGTCAGAGCCTCTTCGACATCTGAAATGTTTCCTGCACTGCCCATAACCATTGGGATTCCGATTTTAAGGGCCAGCCTTCTGGCAATGGTTTTATTTCCCATTTTATATATGGAATCGGGGGAGGGACCTATGAAAGTAATTTTATTGTCGAAGCACTTCTGGGCGAAATAGGCATTTTCGGAAAGGAATCCGTAGCCAGGGTGAATAGCATCAGAACCTGTTTTCAGCGCAATGGAAATCAGCTTGTCAATATCGAGGAATACAGGTATATCTGAGACATCCTCGCTGTTATCAAAAATCTCGTCTGAAAATGAAAGATACATGGCACCGGGTTCTGCCGCAGTTCTAATGGCAACGGTGCCAATCTTCATTTTCCTGGCGCTCTTCATCACCCGGATCGCAATCTCACCCCTGTTTGCTATAAGTATCTTCTTTATTTTCATAATATTATGTTCCATCCATAACATTCAACCTGCAACCAGCAACTTGCAACATGTAACTTTTTTTGACCCACTGCAGCTGCTACTATTAGGGGGTCTCCGGATTTCAACTTTTATCTTGTGACTTTTGTCTTTTNNAATTTTTTTGCGTGTGACGGCAGGATCAATTACCTCGTCAATATAACCACTCTCATCTGCAATAAAAGGATTTGCTATTTTATCACGGTATTTTTTTACAAGTTCTTTTTTAAGCTCAGCAGGGTTTTTGGATTCAGCCAACTCTTTCCGATAGAGTATCGCAACTGCTCCGTCAGGACCCATTACTGCGATTTCTGCCGTAGGCCAGGCAAAGCTGAAGTCTCCTCCCAGGTTCTTGCTGTTCATTACAATAAAGGCTCCGCCATATGCTTTCCTCAGAATGATTGTTATCTTTGGAACCGTGGCTTCGCTGTATGCAAACAGCATTTTAGCGCCATGGCGGATAATGCCGGCGTGTTCCTGGTCAATACCCGGAAGAAATCCCGGGACATCTGCCAGGGTAAGGATTGGAATATTAAAGGCATCACAGAACCTTATAAATCTTGCTCCTTTTGTCGATGAATCAATGTCCAGCACTCCTGCAAGCACCTTTGGCTGGTTGGCAACTATTCCGATAGTTTTTCCTTTAAGACGCGCAAATCCGGTAACGATATTGGCAGCGAAAAGCTCTGAAGTCTCGAAGAAGCTGTTTTTATCTATGATCTGATTAATGACCTCCTTAACATCATAAGCTTTATTCGGATCATCAGGTATAATGTCCCTTAATTTCTCATTTATGTCCGGGGTTGCTCCGTCGTCAACAACCATTGGCGGGTTTTCGACATTATTTGAGGGCAGGTAGGACAGAAATTTTTTCAGAGCCAGTAAAGTATTTTCTTCGTCATCGTAAATCATGTGTGCAACTCCGCTTTTTCGGGCATGAATCTCTGCGCCACCGAGCTGTTCGGATGTTACATCCTCATTAAGAACTTCCTTAACCACATTCGGACCGGTGACAAACATATAGCTGGTATGGCTCGTCATGAAAACGAAATCAGTGAGGGCAGGGGAGTAGACTGCACCGCCGGCAGCAGGGCCCATCACAACAGAAATCTGGGGGATTATACCAGATGAGTGAATGATGTTCTGAAATATTGTAGCATATCCGCTAAGGCTTGCAACACCCTCCTGGATTCTCGCTCCTCCGGAATCCATAAGACCTATGATCGGTGAACCCATTTTGAGGGCCATCTCCTGTATCTTTGCAATCTTTTTTGCATGCACAACCCCGAGAGATCCCCCCATTATTGTAAAATCCTGAGCATAGGCAAAAACAAGACGTCCGTTCACTTTTCCATGACCAACGATGACACCATCACCATATGTCCTGTCTACTTTTCCGAATTCTACCGGCTGATCAGCCGGAGTGACAAACGCATCAATTTCCTCGAAAGATCCCGTATCAAAAATAAGGCTGATCCTCTCATGAGCAGTCAGCTTTCCCTTGGAGTGCTGCTTCTCGGCCTGCTTCTGACCAAACTGTTTCTTAAGTGCCTCCTGACGTTCGATGAAGGTCCTGTAACTTTTTCCGGAAAGATCCATACCCAATTATGTTTGTTCTGAAATCAGATTTAAACAAAAAATGATTCATATAGGTTTATAACCAATTTTACAGGGCGTAAAATTAGTTAATATCAAGATTTCTCCAAATAAAATTTCGACCGGAAGATTCAATGTAATTCTAAAATATAGATATACAATAAGATAAGACATGTAATATTTCGACCGGCACTAAATAAATAATCATTTGTCCTTTTCGGCCTGAATCATAGCAGACTCTTTTATGAATGATACCATAATGGCGGCGACTGCTATCAGTATAACAAAGGCAATCATGAAAACAGGAAGCAAAGATTTGTTATTCATACTCATTCCGGTTACCATGATTATGCCGCTAAGCTGGCCAACCCAAAGCATTAGTCCCTGCGATGTCGATTCCGGTGCGGGTGCTGATATTTCTGCAGCATACTGGAATCCAATAGGACCGGCGCTCATTACAAAGAAACCGAGGATGAATGAACAGATCAGAGCCATTGTATGAGCAGCTTCAGGATGAACCCCTGCTCCGCCGGTAAGAATTGGGGCAAAAGTGATCCCGGCAATTCCCGGTATCATCCCCATGACACAAATCACAAGGAAAAGCTTTCTCTTTTTATAAAGATCAGATAGAATTGGTAGTATAATTGCACCGATAATACCCCCGATAAGCATTAATCCGCCTATTAATCCATTAGAATCATCAACACCAATATATTTGGCAATCGAATCGACCATGGAGTTTACAGCATTGAATATTCCAAGTCCGATTGTAAAAAGCAGGATCATTATCCACATGTCACGCAGGCTGAAAATATGTTTCAGCCCTTTGAAAAAACTGATGCTTTCAATATTTTCGTCTGATACAGGAGTATGCGGCTTCTCTTTCAGCAGAATCCAACCAGTCACTGAAGCGACAATCGTAATTATACAGTATATCTTCAGCATACTTCCTATTCCATTGCCATAATACGGAGAGGCGGGTGATGAGACAATAAGCATAGGAGTAACGACCATTGCAATCAAAATGCCGATATACTGTGCAAGGGTTGCCAGACCTGTTGCCATTGCTCTCTCTTTTACCGGGAACCATCGCGCCGCTACAGCTGTTGGAGAATTGATAATGAAAGGTTGTGCAATCGCCAGCAATACCTGACCTGCCATTACCATATTAAATGATTCGCCTGAGAATCCCTTGAGACTTGCTCCGACGACAGTCAGAAGAACGCCGAGTCCTATTCCTTTCACTATTCCGAAAGTGGAAATGAAATATGATGCGGGTATGGCAAAAACCAGGTAAAGGATCATATATGATGAAGCCAGGAAATCGATGTTGAAGAATGAAAGAGGATTAAACCTTCCCTTATAGTAAACCTCAGCGGCTCTCGCAATTGGAGCATGTGTGAGCCATTGAACCTGCGACATCATGGTGATCATCATCAGGGCAGCAAGGATCACCCAGCGGTATTTTGACAGTCTATTTGTTTCCATTTATTAATTGTTATTATTTTTTGGTTTAAATAATCCTTCAGGTTTTGATCCGAGCAAACCAGCGTTGAGCATTGAATCACTTGCAGAATAAAGTCCTTTTATCATCTTATCGCTGATGACAGGAAAATGATGCAGTGATTCAATCTTATCACCAATATATTCAAGATCTTCATTAGTAATCGTCCAGTGATGCGGTTCAAAAACAGTCAGGTCAAAAGGTAATGAATATGATCTAAGTGATTTAAAACCATCCGTATTGAAAAAGAAATCAAAATATGACATTATCAGCTCCCTGAGGCTCCTGTAAACGGGTTCCCTGAAACGGAGCGATGTGAAGTTCGATTTGGCAACTGCTCCCCAGCAACCATTTTCCTTGAAAAGTGCTATTACATGGTCATCATCATTTACAGCTCTCATGTCGACAATGAGCGGCTTATATCCCAAAAATTGCAAGGCAGCAGCTGCAAAAAGTGCTCCTTCAAAGCAATGGGCTGAGCGCTTCTTCATCACCCACCTGGGTGATCTGCACTCATAATTTGGATTATAATCAATCGAATCAAGATATGCCTGGATTTTGTCAGGATTGCTTAATGTTTTAAGAAACCCGGATTCCTCTTTAGTCCATTCCATTCTTACTTTTTACTTTTATCTTTTTACTTCTTTATCCCTGTAGCTTAAGCATAGGAGGATTGTCTATTATCTTTAATCAGACCATCAATAATCTTCTTCATCTCTTCATATTGTTCTTCCATGCTCCCGACAAGCTTAAGNNAATATAATCAGTCAGAAATCTCGTAGCTATGGTGTATGTTATTAGTCTCGGTGCAAACGCAAGGTATTCCTTTTCTGTATCGTTAAGAGTGTTGCAGGTCTCTGAAAGGTATCCTTTTGAATAAGCTTCAAAAAGTCCAATATCCATATGGATTTTTGAAAGATCTTTTTCATCCTCAGCTGCAGTATTTGCCGCAGTCCGGATAGCGTCCCCAAAATCATAATGGATATACCCGGGCATAACGGTATCAAGGTCAATTACGCAAAGTGCCTTATCGTTCCTGTCGAGAAGTATATTGTTGAACTTAGTATCGTTGTGTGTTATCCTCAGTGGAATTTTACCCTCACGCCCGAGTCTCAGAATTATTTTCATATCGTCAGCCCTTTGGAGTATGGACGATATCTCATTTCCGATATTCTTCACCCTTCCTGCCGGATCTGCCTTTATAACTCTTTGAAACGCTTCCAGTCTCTTTTCAATATTGTGAAAAAAAGGAATTGTCTCATGCAGCGGCTTTCCCGGAAGATCTGCCAGCATTGCCTGGAATCGTCCGATAGCTTTTCCTCCTTCGTATGCCTTTCCGGGTGTATCGACAATATTATAGGAGCGGTGATCCAGGATGAAAATATACATCCGCCAGTACCTTCCCTGTTTATCAGTTATCCAGCTTTTGCCTTCTTTTGACGGGACTAGCCTCAGACACTCTCTCTTGAGATCAGATCCCGGGATAGCGCTTAGCTTTCTTCTGAGATGAACTGTGACTCTTTCAATATTCTCCTGAAGCTCGGGTATGTTTTTAAATATCTTGCTGTTAAGTCGCTGAAGGATATAATCATCCTTGTCATTTTCCGCGGTTTCGACCCTGAAGGTATCATGAATATGACCGCTTCCGAAAGGCTCACCCATTAAAAAGGAGCCCTCGACACAGAAACATTCAAATATTTCCTTTAGATCATTTTCCATTCTTCAATCCTGCTTTGTGTCCCAGGAAAGCATAGTACATTATAATGAGGTAACATGGTATGCAGAGCCAGTAGGCACTCTGTGTGGAGAATGTAACTGCAAGTTTGCCATAGAGCAACGGGATGGCGGCACCACCTGCAATTGCCATAACCAGCAAAGCGGAACCCGTTTTTGTGAATTTGCCGAGTCCGTTCAGAGCAAGCGGCCACATTGCAGGCCATATAAGTGAGTTTGCGAGCCCGAGAAGTGCCACAAACAGCACAGTGACAGGAATTACGAGCTGAAGTGGCTTAAAGGTGACGAGATCGGCAAATGGCATTGTAAACTGCTTCCCTGCAGGAGTGAGAATTGCACCCAGCGAAAAAATCAGTCCAAGTACGGTGCAAATTTTCAAGGCAGTAACCTGCTTGAGATATTTTGGGATTAAGACTATTCCTGCCATATATCCGATTATCATTCCCAGTAGCGTAATGGATGTATAGTACTTTGCCGATTCCATTGGAATTCTAAGAGACTGGCCGTACCTGATTATAGTATCACCAGCAATCACTTCAACACCAACATAGAAGAAGAGTGCAATGACTCCCAGTACCAGGTGAGGAAATTGCCATATACTGGTCTTATGGGTTATTGTTTCAGTCGAAGATTCATCTTCAGCATCGGTGTCTATTTCAGGAAGATTTGCAAGCTTCAGCAAAAGGCCGAGAAGCACAAGGATTACTGCCATAACAAGATATGGCAGTATTACTCTGCGTGCCATCTCATCGAGGATCAGCACCTTATCTGCAGCGCCAGCAGCCTGGACAAGCTTAACTTCAAGCAGATGAGAATCTTTCAATATAATGCTGGCCAGTATTATTGGAGCAATCATACCTGCAAATTTATTTGCTATGCCCATAATGCTGATCCTTTTTGCAGCACTCTCCCGCGGACCGATAATTGTAATATAAGGATTGGATGCAGTCTGAAGAAGAGCTAGCCCTGTTCCCTCAACAAAAAGCCCTGTGAGAAACAGGCCAAAGGTTCTGGTAAGTGCAGCCGGTATAAAGATCAATGCTCCGGCAGCCATGATCCATAGGCCTACTGACATCCCGCTTTTAAATCCTGTTTTTTTGAGAAGCGCTGAAGAAGGAAGCGCCATTATAAGGTATGAAATATAGAATGAGAAGGTAACAAAATAAGCTTCAAAGTCATTTAATTCACATGCGGTTCTGAGAAATGGAATAAGGATTCCGTTAAGCCAGGTTACAAAGCCAAAGATGAAGAAGAAAAGGCCTAT
>PMIG01000249.1 GCA_003157055.1 Bacteroidales bacterium
TCTTGTTGAAGACTGGGGAGGTAAATTCCAGTCTCAGGAAATTTCGGCAAAGACAGGCCTCAATATTGAATTACTCCTCGACAAGGTGCTCCTCGAAGCTGAAATGCTCGACCTGAAGGCAAATCCTGATAAGCCGGCAATCGGAACAATTATAGAATCAGCACTCGATAAGGGACGCGGATTTACGTCCACAGTGCTGGTAAAAGCCGGAACGCTGAGGGTCGGCGATATTATGCTTGCAGGCGGAAGCTTCGGACATATTAAGGCAATGTATAATGAAAGGGGAGGGAAAATAGATGAGGTCGGTCCTGCCACACCAGCTCTTGTGCTGGGTTTGAATGGAGCCCCGCAGGCTGGAGACAAGTTCAACATTATGGAGAGCGACAAGGAGGCAAAGGATATTGCCAACAAGAGAACTCAGCTGCAGCGTGAACAGGGACTGCGCACCCAGAAACATATCACTCTTGATGAGATTGGCAGGAGGATTGCAATCGGCAATTTCCAGGAGCTGAATATTATTGTCAAGGGCGATGTGGACGGTTCTATTGAAGCCCTCAGCGATTCTCTTATCAAGCTGTCGACTCCTGAAATCCAGCTTAATATTATCCATAAGGCAGTAGGACAGATCTCTGAATCAGATATCCTTCTTGCAGCAGCGTCGAACGCTATTATTGTTGGGTTCCAGGTACGTCCTTCACTTGCTGCACGAAAGCTTGCTGAGAAGGAGGAAATTGATATTCGCCTCTATTCAATTATTTACAATGCAATTGAAGAGATAAGAGCCGCTATGGAGGGTATGCTTTCTCCTGAGGTTAAGGAGGAGATCATTGCCACTCTCGAAATACGCGATATTTTCAAAGTCACAAAAGTTGGAACGGTTGCAGGTTGTTATGTTAAGGAAGGCAAGATCACCCGAAACACAAGGGTGCGCGTAATCCGCGACGGGATAGTAATATATACCGGGGAGCTTGGTTCTCTCAAGCGCTTTAAGGATGATGTCAAAGAAGTTGTCGGTGGTTACGAATGTGGTCTCAATATCCAGAACTTCAACGATATTAAGATCGGTGATATTGTAGAAGGCTACCAGGAGTTTGAGGTTAAAAAGACTCTTTAAATTATAATATTATAGCTTCTTTTCTACCCTGTATATTGATTTTGTTCCGATATACTGCTTCCACGATTTAATTAATGTGGTCTGATACTTGCGGAAAAAATCCCTGTTCTGATTTCCCTCTAATACTGAGCTTCTTGAAATGGCTTCTTCATCCAGGCAATTTGTATATATCTCCGTGCTGTTCCTAAGTGCACTGTCAATAACTTCTTCAAGGATTCCCTGATCTTCGCCTTTTATCTTATTAATAGCCGGAGATTTATAAATACCCTTAAAATTATTATTCCCTGACTTATAATAGAGCATGCTCTTTAAAAGCTGATCATCTGACGCGATAATAATCATATTCTTTTCTGACAATACTACATCACAAAGAAACTGTTCCGGTGCCTGGCTTTTATAATGAAGAGGTATAAGCCCATATGAAATATTCCAGATAGCCATGGCAATCATAATCCGGAAAAGGAATTTCTCATAATTTGGTGCCATAAATGGCACCAGCATAAATATCAGAACCGGGAGCATTACCATGAACTCTGCGTTTCCAAAAGACAGAATCGCAAAAATGAATTGAAGTACAATAATGATAATATGTACTGTACAGAATCGTTTTGATACATTTATTTTATTCTTCGCGGGTATCTTAAGAAAAGCCATAAATATCATGAATAATGATATTAAACCAGGTATTGCCAGGAGCAGGTTCTCTCTTAACATATTATAGATATAACCATGTATCTGGACAAAGCTTCTTATCAGATTAATAAAAGAAAGCAGCAATCCCTTCAACGTTAATCCAAGTGCAGCATTTCCCCTGAAAGCTCCCAGCATAAAGTTTATAATGGCATCCCGGCCAGTTCCTTTATAAATCAGGATTATAATCAGGTAAACCACCGGGCCTGTTATTGAAACCAGAAAATACAGGAGGGCTGGCCTTTTCCTTTTTTCAAACAGGAAGCCCGCCAGAAGGCCTGACCACCAAAAAATATAAACCTGATGGAAAAGCACGGAAATTGCTGCCATCAGACCTGCATAAAGCGCAAACCTGTCACCCCTGTCTGAAATGAATTTTACATAATTCAATGATGCAAGAAGAGCAAAGAAAAGAGGAACTATGTATGTCTCGTTTTCTGTTGCATATCGAAGAACTGAAAATGAAATACCTGCCAGACAGCTGATTATGGCAACATTTATTTCGGCTATTTTAAATACGTAAAAAATCTTCTGAACAATGACAAGAGAAAGGAATGCAAACAATGCATTCATAATCTTCAGTGATACAAGAGTCTCACATCCGGCCTTTGAAGGCAACCATGAGAAGAGTAATCCGAGTGCATTATATAATAGATGATGAGGATGAAATATCTCACCATTAAATTTTATTGAAGCTGCATAGTACCAGGCATCAGTGGTCGATAAGCCTGAAGGAAAAAGAAGATAGAGGCAGAAAATTATTACAATTGCAAATGTTGATAATTTATGCCCTGAAAGCATTTTAAAAATATTTGCCCCGGTTTGGAACTATCGGAAGTGGAGTTTATGCTCCCGCGAGCTTCTTATATGCATCGGAAGAGAGCAATTCTTTAATTTCACCAGGATCAGTTAGCCTGATCTTAACCATCCATCCTTTTCCGTATGGATCCTTGTTAACAACATCAGGTGAATCTTCAAGTGAAGGGTTTATTTCGAGTATCTCTCCGCCGACAGGCATGAACATATCGGAGACTGTTTTTACAGCTTCTATAGTTCCGAAGACCTCTTCCTTTTTAAGAGTCTCGCCCAAAGTCTCTATTTCGATGAAAACAACATCGCCGAGCTCTCCCTTGGCAAAGTCGGTTACGCCTATAATACCAAATTCCCCTTCAACTTTAAGCCATTCGTGGTCTTTTGTATAATACAGATTTTCAGGTACGTTCATATATTCAGGTTTTAGCTTTAGTGATTTTTTTATTGCTTAAAAATAAATATTTTTTCTAACCTCAAAAATGTCAAAAGATCATCTCGTTTTTCTGGTCGATCCTTTAATGACAAGTTCCGTTCTGATAATCTTTGTCTCGAATGGAAAATCCTCTTTTGCCTCAATCCTGTTTATCAGCAGCCTGACTGCCTCTTTGCCTATAATATAGCCGTGCTGCTCAACCGAAGTAAGCGAAGGGTCGGTAAGGTCAGAGATCATTCCGCTTGTAAAACCGACAATAGAGACATCGTCCGGAACTTTATAGCCTAAGTGCTTAACAGTTTTCATTGCTTCGGCAGCAGTGAGGTCGTTTACTGCAAATATTCCGTCCGGCTTCTTGGTCCTGCTGAACAGACCGGGAACTATTATCCCGGCTTCTTCTGCAGTATCGCATTTTACTATATTCTCCTCCTTCACTGGTATGTTATTTTCTTTCAGAGCTCTTACATATCCGTTAGCGCGGTTTTTTGCAATTAAAAGATTCAGAGGGCCTGAGAGATGAATAATTTCACGGCAACCCGATTTAATCATATGGCTTACACCATCAAAAGCGCCTGCCTCGTCGTCAACGACAACCCTGTCAGTTTCTATTTCATCGCATATCCTGTCGAAAAACACCAATGGTATCCCGTCTGAAGTGATTTTCCGGAAATGATCAAAATTGCTGGTCATCTTGCAGAGAGACACAAGGATTCCGTCGACTCTGCTTGAGAGTAGTGTTTCGACAGCTTTGACCTCCCTTTCATAAGATTCATTTGACTGGCAGAACATTACATGATATCCTGAGTCGTAAGCCAGGTCCTCGATGCCGCTTATCACTGTTGAAAAGAAATAGTGCACAATTTCAGGAACAATAACACCTATTGTCTTGCTCTGACCTCCTTTCAGGCTTAAGGCAATCGGGTCGGGTTTATAGTTCCATCGCTCCACAAGTTCCCTGACTGCTTTTTTTGTTGCAGAACTGATATCGGGATGACCCTTTAACGCTTTTGAGACCGTTGAAGGAGAGATTCCAAGTTCCCTGGCAATATCTTTAATTGTTACCTGTGCTTTGTGCATGGCAGTAATGTGTACTGTTTAACCTCTTAATTCCCGAAGTTAATTTAAAATATTTTATTTTCCTATAATGAAGAAAAATGACGCTTTCAGGATTGATTTCTTTTGCTGAAATGTTATTACTTTTGCATAAAACCTAATATGATGAATTAAATTTTCGAATTTTATTAACATTTCAAACGTTTGCGGTAAGGTATGTTAATTGCCTGAAAATTAATGGATTCAATTGTGGGTAATTAGTTTTATCTTCTTACATTTGTTTTTCTTTAACCCAGAGAAATTATAAATATATATTTTTAAAAATTCTAACTATTGTAATCTTAAACCAGACATCCAATGAAAAAACGACTTTTATCAATGCTCTCCCTGCTTTTTCTTGGAATTCTTCTTGCCGGGGCTATCAATGCCCAGGGGATTAGAGTTACAGGTAAAGTGACGGATGCAGCAGATGGTTCCGCTTTGATTGGTGTTACCATCCAGGAAAAGGGAACAACAAACGGGACACTGACAGACGGATCAGGCAATTTTGCTCTGACAGCTTCTCCCACAGCAACTCTGTTAGTTTCTTATGTAGGCTACACTACCCAGGAGATCGCAGTGAATAACCGTACCTCAATAAACGTTTCGCTGGCGGTTGGCGCTCTGAATCTTCAGGAGGTTGTGGTAATCGGTTATGGTACTGTAGCTAAAAAAGATGTTACAGGTTCCGTTTCCGCAGTTGCCGAACGCGAATTCAACAAAGGATCAGTTTCGTCACCCCAGGCTCTTATTTCAGGTAAGGTTCCTGGCGTTTCAATAACAAATGCAGGTGGTGATCCTTCGGCAGCAACAACTATCAGGATCAGGGGCGGCTCATCAATGTCGGCCAGCAATGATCCTCTAATAGTTATTGACGGAGTTCCGATAGATAATAAAGGTGTATCGGGTATGCCAAACTCACTAAACCTCCTGAACTCAAATGATATAGAATCATTCACGGTTCTCAAGGATGCCTCTGCAACTGCAATTTATGGTTCCAGGGCTTCCAACGGGGTTATCCTCATCACAACCAAAAAAGGAATCCTGAGCAAACAGCTGAAAGTCACTTATGACGGTTCAGTCTCCTTTGGCACCAAAACAGGTGAGATCGACGTTCTGAATACTCTTGATTTTATCAAGCTTGTTGAGAATCATTTCGGTGCTACTTCTGCCGCAGCTAAACTTCTGACTCACGATGACACAAACTGGCAGGACAAAATTTACCAGACTGCAGTTTCTCAAGACCATAACCTGAGTCTCTCGGGAAGCGTCAAGATGGTTCCTTTCCGCGCATCAGTCGGTTATACGAACCAGTCAGGTCTTCTGAAGACATCAGGACTTGAAAGGATTACCGGTGCATTGAACCTGAATCCATCATTCCTTGATAATCATCTTACCGTAACTGTCAACTCCAAATTCATGCATATCAACAACACGTTTGCAGATTGGGGTGCTATAGGTTCGGCTATGCAATACGACCCGACAAAACCTGTCTATAATGCATCAAGCATTTACGGCGGCTACTGGAACTGGACAGACGCTACTGGCGCTCCTATGGCAGCAACTGCACCACGCAACCCGGTGTCACAGCTTTATATGGATGACAATACATCAGGCGTCGACAGGGTTCTCGGTAATGTTCAGATCGATTATAAAGTTCATTTCCTTCCTGATCTTAAAGCCACCCTCAATCTCGGCGGCGACTTTTCAAAAAGTAAAGGTAAAATATTTGTACCTGAAAATGCATGGTGGGCTTATGACGCTGTGTATGGAGGCGGCAATAAACAATATTATGACCAGCATAAGAAAAATGAACTTCTTGACTTTTACCTGAATTATAAAAAGGATCTTCCTTCGNNACTTATTCTTCCAATGTTGCCGGAACTCATAATATTTCCACGCAGCTTCGCAACTCTACGGAAAACTATCTTGTATCATTCTTCGGCAGGGTAAATTATGTTTATGCTGATAAATACATGCTTACCGCAACATTCCGCGCAGATGGTTCGTCAAGGTTTGCCACTGGCAATAAATGGGGTATGTTCCCGTCAGTTGCTTTTGCATGGGACATGAAGCAGGAAGAATTCCTAAAGAATTCCAGTGTTTTCAGCACAATGAAACTTCGTCTCGGTTATGGTATAACGGGTCAGCAGGATATCACCTCATCCGATTATCCTTATCTGCCGGTTTATAAATTCGGACAGACAACGGCCCAGTATCAGCTTGGCAACACATTTGTCACGACAATACGTCCTTCCGGTTATGACCTCAACCTTAAATGGGAGCAGACAACTACATACAACGTTGGGATAGATTTCGGCTTCCTGAAAAACAAGATCACCGGTACGATCGATGTTTATGACAGGCCCACGAAGGACCTCCTCAATACAATTGCTCCTGCAGCCGGTACAAATCTTACAAACCAGATCCTTACTAACGTTGGGGACCTTGTCAATAAGGGAGTAGAGTTAGGACTCAATTACAGGACAATTGAAACACAAAATATCGACTGGACTATTGGTGTGAATGCAACATTCAACCACAATGAGATCACCAAACTTACCTCATCTAATGACCCGAGTTATGCTGGTGTCATAACCGGTGGAATTGCAGGTGGTGTCGGTAACTATATACAGATTAACACCGTTGGTTATGCATCTCGCTCATTTTATGTATATGAGCAGGTTTATGATGCAAATGGCAAGCCTATCGAAGGTCTTTATGTCGACAGGAACGGCGACGGTAAATTAAGCGAACTCGACAAATACAGAGCAGGCAGCCCCGATGCAAAACTGCTGGCAGGGATTTCTTCCAACTTCAGATATAAAAACTTCGATTTCAGCTTTAACGGAAGATTAAGCCTTGGCAACATTGTTTATAACAACATGGCATCCAATCACGGATCATATAGTGAGGCTTACAGATCTGTCGGCATCCTTAACAACCTCAATACGAGCGTTCTAAAGACCAATTTTGCAAATCCGCAGTACTGGTCAGACTATTACCTTGAGGATGGTTCATTCTTCAAAATGGACAATATGACTCTTGGTTACAATGTTAAGAAGCTCTTTAACGATAAAAGCAATATGAGAATCTACGGATCTGTCGAGAATCTCTTTACCATTACCAGATACACCGGTCTTGATCCGGAAATCTACGGCGGAATCGATAATAACGTTTATCCGCGGCCGAGAACATTTATGCTCGGTGTAAACCTGGAATTTTAATTTTAAAAATCTGAAACAATGAAGACAAAATATTTTAAAATCTTATCCGCTTCCATTGTTGTGATGCTTATTGCATTCACATCATGCGTCAAAGATTTGAATACTGTTCCGATCGACCCCAAGGTAATCACATCAGCCAATGTTTATACTGATGCCAATGCATATTACGGGGTGCTGGCAAAATGCTATGCAGGACTTGCACTTTCAGGTCAGCAAGGCGCAGCAGGTGATCCGGATATCTTTGGTATTGACGAGGGATTCTCACAGTACCTCAGGCAGTATTTCAATGCACAGGAGCTTACCACCGACGAGGCTGTCATAGCCTGGAACGATGGTACGCTGAGGAACTACCACGAACAGAACTGGACACCAGCCGGCGAGTTTATTGGCGCAATGTACAACAGGCTTTACTACCAGATCTCATTATGCAATGAGTTCATCAGGGAAGCTTCTGATTCAAAGATTGACGCGAGAGGTATTACTGGTGCCGACAAAGTTGCTGTTCAGACATACAGGTCTGAAGCAAGATTCCTGAGAGCCCTCAGCTATTGGCACGCAATTGACTTGTTTGGTAATGTCCCTTTTGTTGACGAGAACAGCACGGTTGGATCAACTCCTCCGCAGCAGATATCGCGTGCAAACCTGTTTACATACATCGAAAGTGAACTGAAGGCTATCGATGCTACCCTTCTGGCTCCCAAGTCAGTTTACGGAAGAGCAGATCAGGCTGCAGCATGGATGCTTCTTGGCAAGCTCTACCTCAATGCAGAGGTTTATACAGGAACTGCCAGGTATACCGATTGCATCACTTATATGAAGAAGGTGATCGCAGCCAACAAATACACTCTTACTACAAACTATGCCAATGTTTTCAAAGCTGACAACAACACATCAAATGAGATCATTTTCCCGATTAATTTTGACGGAGTTCATTCCTTAACATGGGGTGGAACTACTTACTTCATTCATGCAGCTGTCGGAGGAAGCATGAACGCTTCCGACTTTGGTATTACCGGTGCATGGGGTGGTCTCAGAGTGACCAGTGCATTTGTTGACAAATTCTCCGATATTACCGGAGCTACCGATAAAAGGGCAATGTTTTATACAAGCGGTCAGAACAAAGTAATATCTGATGTATTCTCCTTTACTGACGGCTATGCAATTAAGAAATGGACCAATATGACATCTACAGGTGTTGCCGGTTCGGACCAGACTTTTTGCGATACCGATTTCCCGGTATTCCGTCTGGCTGATGCTTACCTGATGTATGTAGAATCTGTTGTAAGGGGCGGTGCAGGCGGCACAACCACTGACGCACTGACCTATTTCAACAAAGTGAGAGAGAGAGCTTATGGCGATACATCTGGCGACTACGCTACTTATGGCGATATTACTCTTCAGGTCCTCCTTGACGAAAATGCCCGTGAATTTTACTGGGAATGCCACAGGAGAACAGACCTTATCAGGTTTAAAAGCTTCAGCAAATCAACATATCTGTGGCCCTGGAAAGGCGCTGTAGCAGCAGGCAAGAGCCTCGATGATTATCATATGGACCTGTTCCCGATACCATCGACAGATATCAATGCCAATCAGAATCTTACTCAGAATACGGGGTATTAATCTTAAAATTTTAAATACTATCTGAAATGAAAAAGATAAGCTTTATATTATTAATTGCCGGGCTCTTTACGATAATCAGCTGCCAGAAACAGGAGAAAGGACCGGTTGAATTATCTACACCGGGGGTGCCTACTATCTCTGTTCCTGTTGCCGGATCAAGCCTTGTAATGACGAAGCCCGATGCCAACAAGAAAGTGGCATTCACATGGAGCTCTGCTGATTTTGGCATGCCGCTGGGAGTTCTCTATACCATCCAGATCGCAAAAGCAGGAACCAATTTCAACCCATTGGTGAACGTTGCCAGCGTTAACTCCCTGACCGATACTCTATTGTATTCTGAATTTAATGCAAAGCTTGTTGCGTTGGAGGCGAACATGGAGGTTGCAAACTCGATTGACATGAGGATAATGGGTATCGTTCCCAATTCAAATGCCGACACGGTTTTCTCCAATAAGATCAACATGAACATCACTCCGTACACTGCCAAGGATTTCATTTACCTGGTTGGTGCATTCAACGGTTGGAATGCTGGTACCGCTCCAGCAATGAACAGAAGTCTTTCCGGCCTGAAATATGAACTTTTTGTCAATTTCACGGGTACGGGTGGTAACCTGCAATATAAGATCATTCCTACCCAGGGCTCATGGAATAATGATATGGGTGATGACTGGACTGGTACTAATCATCTGGAGGTTACCGGAGAACAGAATATGTGGGTACCTTCAGCAGGCTATTACAGGGTTAGTGTCGACCTTACCACTATGACCTGGAGCACTTTAGCTACCACATGGGGTATAATTGGTGATTTCCCCGGCAACAGCTGGGTAAGCGACTTTGCAACGATGACATATAATACCTCGACAGGAAACTGGGAAGCTACTTTTACGACATCTGCTCCTGTTTCCGGGTGGAAATTCAGAGCTAATGCTGACTGGGGACTTAACTATGGCGATAACGACGCTGATGGCAAGCTCGATGCTGGCGGTGCAAATATCGTTACAAGTGCAGCAGGAACGTATTCGGTTGTTCTGAATCTGAACCCGACCGGAAATCCACAGGCTTACACTTATACTGTAACAAAGCAGTAAATCCTTTGCTTTGAAATAACTTAAAGGTCACTGCAGATGTCTGCAGTGACCTTTTTCTTTTTCAGTTAGTAATATCTTCGTACCTTTCGGAACTTAATTATTGGAAACAGGGAAATGAAGCGCCTTTACATTATTTTGTTTATTATGCTTTCGCTGGTTTCATGTAAAAAACCCACCGAAACACCTGATATCCGATATTCTTACCCTGCAAGTAAATTTGCCATGGGAGCTGACCTTTCGTATGCCAACCAGATCCTCGACCATGGAGGAGTCTATAAGGACTCCGGTAATGTGACAGATCCTTATGTGATATTCAGAAAGTATGGCGCAAATGTCATCAGATTCAGGCTCTTCTATAATCCGGTATGGACAAAGGAAGTATATGGTACTGATGGGGTTCAGATGTACAACGATTTTGATGATGTGAAAAAAGGGATCGGGAAGGCAAAAGCTGCCGGCCTGCAGGTCTGCCTCGACTTTCATTATTCCGACACGTGGGCCGACGCCTCAACACAAGTTATCCCTTCAGAATGGACATCTCCGACTCTTTCACTTCTCAAAGACAGCATTTATAATTATACCTTAAGAACGCTTCAGAAGCTGGGATCTGCAGGTTTAATGCCTGAATTCGTTCAGGCTGGAAATGAAATTAACCCAGGCCTTCTCCTGCCCTACGGTAACCGGTGGAACGGAAATGAAAAGAATATGATAACTCTCCTGAACTCTGCTATAAGTGCGATCAGGACAGCAGGAACAACCGGTAATATCAGCCCGAAGATAATAATCCACATTGCCCAGCCCGAAAACGCACGGCTGTGGTTCAACGGCCTTGCCGATGAGGGGTTGACAGATTATGATATTATCGGTATCTCCTATTATTATATGTGGTCAACAACCGCTCTTTCATCTGTCAGTAATTTTGTCTCCGATCTAAGGACTACCTTCAATAAGGATGTTATGATAATGGAAACTGTCTACCCATGGACAACAGGCTGGGACGATAATTATAATAACTCCATCGTTGAATCGGCTCTTGTTTCCGGATACCCTGCTACCGAGGCCGGCCAGTATAAATATATGCATGCTCTTACCCAGGAGGTAATCGACGGCGGAGGGATAGGAATATTCACTTGGGAACCCGACTGGATAACCTCGCAGATGAAAGATCTATGGGGAACGGGGTCATCGTGGGAATGCAACACCTTTTTCGATTTTGAAGGAAATAGCCTCAAAGGCATCCGGTTCATGTCGGATAAGTATAATTTCTGAGATACGGAGTTCAACTTTTCAAACGTTTGCTGTTATTGTTTTTCTCTATAACGCTGTAAATTAGTGTTTTTCGCACGTTTTATTTAACTTTACTTTTTGATAATTTCAATAATCCATACAGAGATGTTCAAACGCCTTTTCGTAATATTAATACTAGTCCTCCAGGTAACCTCCCTCGGAGCGCAGATGGTCTATACCGATCCCGCAATTCCTGTGAACGGAAAGCCTTTAAAGATCTATTTCAATACTTCGCTCGTGGAATCAGATGCCTCTTTTAAGAATTATACCGGCGATGTTTATGCCCACACAGGAGTTACAACGAGGCTTGGCGACTGGCAGAATGTAGTAGGTACCGCCTGGGCAGATAACGCAACCGAGCCTAAACTGACTTCCCTTGGTAATCATCTTTACAGACTCGACATCGCTACTGATATAAGAACTTTTTATGGTCTGGCAGCAACAGATACTGCAACAAGGATATGTATCGTTTTCCGAAGCTCCGACGCTACAAAACAGACAAGACCCGATATTTTTCTAAATGTTTACACACTGAGCTTAAATACTTCATTTATCCTTCC
>PMIG01000020.1 GCA_003157055.1 Bacteroidales bacterium
GAAGTCAGCGTTGAAAGCTGTACAAACAAGAGGGTGAAGCTGAATAGCTTTTCCTTCAATAAGCTTAGGTTGGAATGCCTGGATACCAAGCCTGTGAAGTGTTGGAGCACGGTTAAGCAGAACCGGATGTCCCTTGAGAACGTTCTCGAGTATATCCCAAACGACAGGATCTTTCCTGTCGACAATTTTCTTGGCCGATTTCACTGTTTTAACAATACCGCGTTCAATAAGCTTGCGGATTATGAATGGCTTATATAATTCAGCTGCCATATCTTTCGGCAGCCCGCATTCGTGCAGATTAAGTTCCGGACCAACGACGATAACCGAACGTGCAGAATAGTCAACCCTCTTTCCAAGAAGATTCTGACGGAACCTTCCCTGCTTACCTTTAAGACTGTCGCTCAGCGACTTGAGCGGACGGTTTGCATCTGTCTTGACTGCATTTGCTTTTCTCGAGTTGTCGAACAATGAATCGACAGCCTCCTGGAGCATTCTTTTTTCGTTGCGGAGGATAACTTCGGGAGCCTTGATCTCGATTAGTCTCTTAAGACGGTTATTTCTGATAATAACTCTCCTGTAAAGATCGTTCAGATCGCTGGTGGCAAAACGGCCGCCATCGAGAGGAACAAGAGGCCTTAGTTCAGGTGGAATTACAGGAACGACTTTTATTATCATCCATTCAGGCTTATTTACATTTTTTGAGTCCCTGAATGCCTCAACAACCTGAAGACGCTTAAGCGCTTCATTTTTACGCTGTTGAGAAGTCTCGGTGTTTGCCCTGTGACGAAGCGAATAAGACATCTCATCAAGATCAAGACGGCAAAGGAGCCTGTAAAGTGCTTCTGCTCCCATGTCGGCAATAAACTTGTCGGGATGATCATCTTCAAGGTACTGGTTCTCCTTGGGAAGTGATTCAGTTATCTCAAGGTATTCTTCCTCCGTGAGGAAATCGTATTGTTTTACTCCATCGACAGCTTTTATGCCGGGATTAATGACAACGTATCTTTCGTAATAAATAATCGAATCGAGCTTTTTGGTCGGAAGTCCCAGAAGATACCCGATTTTGTTAGGAAGGGACCTGAAATACCAGATATGCGCAACCGGGACGACAAGTGAGATATGTCCCATCCTTTCGCGGCGAACTTTCTTTTCAGTGACTTCAACACCGCAGCGGTCGCAGACTATACCCTTATAACGGATTCTCTTATATTTTCCGCAGTGGCACTCATAGTCTTTTACCGGCCCGAATATTCTTTCGCAGAATAATCCATCGCGTTCAGGTTTGTAGGTACGGTAGTTTATTGTCTCAGGCTTCAGCACTTCACCGCTGGAACGATCGAGAATTTCCTCGGGGGAAGCAAGACCAATTGAGATCTTTGAGTAACTGGTTTTGGTTTTGTTATCTCTTCTGAATGACATATATTGAATTTTTTTTATTCATTAAATTAAATAAAGGACGGAACAATTAATCGAGTACAATGCTCAATCCCAATCCTCTCAACTCATGCAGAAGCACATTCAGTGATTCAGGGATACCTGCCTGTGGCATCGGTTCTCCCTTAACTATAGCTTCATAGGCTTTAGCGCGTCCGACAACATCATCTGATTTTATTGTCAGTATCTCCTGGAGGATATGCGCAGCACCGAATGCTTCGAGTGCCCATACTTCCATTTCGCCAAAACGCTGACCTCCGAACTGTGCTTTTCCACCAAGCGGCTGCTGGGTAATAAGTGAATATGGTCCGATTGAACGTGCATGCATCTTGTCGTCAACCATATGACCAAGCTTAAGCATATAAATTATCCCAACTGTTGCAGGCTGGTCGAATCTTTCACCGGTACCTCCATCATAAAGGTATGTTGTGCCATACCTTGGAAGCCCTGCCTTTTCGGTATACTCTGTAATCTGGTCTATAGTCGCACCATCGAAGATCGGAGTTGCGAACTGAAGTCCAAGCTTCTGCCCTGCCCAGCCAAGAACTGTTTCATAGATCTGGCCAAGGTTCATTCTTGAAGGCACGCCCAGAGGATTAAGAACAATATCAACCGGAGTTCCGTCCTCAAGGAAAGGCATATCTTCGGCACGAACTATTTTTGCCACGATACCTTTGTTCCCATGGCGTCCGGCCATCTTATCTCCCACTTTGACTTTTCTCTTTTTGGCAATATATACCTTTGCAAGGCGGACAATACCTGCTGGCAATTCGTCGCCAATAGTGATATTGTACTTCTTCCTCTTATAAACGCCATCAAGCTCCTTATGCTTAATAATATAATTATGAAGGAGCTGCTTTATGTTGTCGTTCTTCTTCTTGTCGGTGGTCCACTTATTAGGGTTAACATTCAGAAAATCAACTTCTTGAAGTTGTTTAAGAGTGAATTTGCTGCCCTTTGGTATCACATCCACATTGAGATAATCTTTCACACCCTGTGAGGTTTTTCCATTTACAAGGATGAAAAGCTTGTCAACAAGCCTTGATTTAAGTTCCTCAACATTCTTATTGAACTCATTTTCAATCTTGTCGAGCATTGGTTTCTCAACAGCTTTTGCCTTCTTATCCTTGACGGCCCTGGTAAAGAGTTTCTTATCAATGACAATTCCTTCAAGTGATGGACCAGCTTTGAGAGATGCGTCTTTCACGTCACCTGCTTTATCGCCGAAGATAGCTCGAAGGAGTTTTTCTTCCGGTGAGGGATCTGATTCTCCTTTCGGTGTGATCTTTCCAATAAGTATATCGCCCGGCCTGATATGTGCGCCGATCCTTATAAGTCCATTCTCATCAAGGTTCTTGGTGGCTTCCTCGCTTACGTTCGGTATATCTGAGGTAAGCTCTTCGAGACCGCGTTTTGTATCGCGTACCTCAAGAAGATACTCATCAATATGAACCGAAGTAAACATATCTTCCTGGACAACCTTCTCAGAAATAACGATGGCATCTTCGAAGTTATATCCTTTCCAAGGCATAAATGCAACCATAAGATTCCTGCCGAGAGCCAGTTCACCTTTCTTGGTACCATAGCCTTCAGTAAGCGGTTGTCCTTTTTTAACCTTCTCTCCTTTTTTAACAACAGGGATCAGGTTTATGCATGTATTCTGGTTTGTTTTTCTATATTTCGGAAGGACATACCGTTTGGTATCGTCATCGAAGCTTACGAATTTCTCCTCATCCGTTCTGGTGTATCTGACGATAATCTCGTTGGAGTCGACATATTCTATTACACCGTCGCCTTCAGCAACAAAAAGAATGCGGCTGTCCTTGATAACCTGTGTTTCAAGGCCGGTTCCGACGATAGCTGCTTCGGGATTGATCAGAGGGACTGCCTGACGCATCATGTTAGATCCCATAAGTGCCCTGTTGGCATCGTCATGCTCGAGGAACGGGATCAGTGAAGCTGCAATTGAGGCTATCTGGTTTGGAGCAACGTCCATCAGATCGATTTTATTTGCCTCTTCCACAGGATAATCAGCTTCATACCTGCATTTTGCCTTCTGTTCTTCAAAATGACCGTCTTTTTTAAGCGGAGCATTTGCCTGGGCGATCACTTTCTCCTCTTCCTCTTCAGCAGTCAGCCATACTATTCCATCCTTTCCAAAATCAACCTGTCCGTTATTTACTTTCAGATAAGGTGTTTCGATAAAACCTAGATCATTGATCTTTGCATACACGCAAAGCGATGAAATAAGTCCGATATTCGGACCTTCAGGCGTTTCAATCGGGCAAATGCGCCCGTAGTGCGACGGGTGAACGTCGCGCACCTCGAAGCCTGCACGCTCGCGCGTAAGACCGCCCGGACCAAGAGCCGACAGACGGCGCTTGTGGGT
>PMIG01000042.1 GCA_003157055.1 Bacteroidales bacterium
AGATCAGATCGGGATGATAGGGAGCCATTGATTCAAATTTGATTTTTGAATTGGTAACAGAGAAGCCCCGGTTTTCTTTGATCAGGTATTGCCTGAATCCAAAACCGCAGCAATGCCTTCTTTCGGGGTAATCGATCACCTCGCCTCCCCATTCCTCTATCATTCCTGCAAGGACGTAGGGATATTCCGCTCCGTCGATTCCTTTGGATGGGAACATCTTGGAATAATGACAGCCGATGTGTTCAACAACGCGCAACGGCTGGCCGGTTTCCTTGTTGACGAGCCGGTATTTCCCTCTTGCATCGATCTCTTTCCGGAATTTGAAAATAATATCGCTGGCATGTGAAATGTTCTTCGGAATCCTGAATTCCCTGCCCGTTGCTTTCCGCAGGAACTGCCTGGCTTTTTCCTCAACTTCCGGGAAATGATGCCAGGTCTCGAGGATCTCCGAATAGAGCCCGAAGGAAGTGATGCAGGAGGTCGCGAAATTTTCATAGCCGGCTTCGGTCATCAGTGCGAACTGACGGGCAACGATGGTCATGGTCGTCTCGAAAGGAACGATATCCGTGTGGTATCCTATTCCGGAACAGGTGGTATGAGAGGGATTTTCAAAAACATCTTTCCGGAGGTCCTCTTTCAATATCCTGAGGAAGGTCTTTTCCGATCCCGGGAAAAAATTCTGCCTGACACAGCTCCTGACATAGAAGAAGTGATCGTCTGCGATCTCTTTCTGATAATCTTTCCAGATTGCTTTCTTACCCTCTGTTTTCATATAACTATTTTTGCCGGGTGTGGCTGTTATTATTCGTCTTATAAATGTGCCGGAAGTATTCGTTGTCAATACCTTCACCAAGGGTAAGGTTCATTTCCATGGCTTTTTCTCTCGAAGCTTCCTCAATCTTCTCAAACCGTGCAGTGCCTCCTGTAACATCGAAAATTTTCCGGATTTCATCCAATGCCTCTTCAGGGATCTTTCTCAGTATACCAGGCCCTTCACCCTGGTAATTGGCACCAAGTCGTTTGAATAAATCCTTCCAGTTTGCCTGGATCCAATCCCAGACCGGCCCCTGCTCTGGATGCATTGAAGTTCCCACACCTTCAAGATAAAGGCAATAGCCACGATCAAGAATCCATTGTCCGACAATTCTCTTCATGGCAAGCTGCTGTCTCCCCTTCTCTGATTCAACGAAGAATCCAAGGTCTTGTGATAATCCTCTTAATGCCATAATTACTAGACCCGGAGCATTTCCTCTCGGGCACCTGGTTTTGCACGACATGCATTCACCGCAATACCAGATAGTCTCTGATTTCAACAGTTTTTCTATTTCATCATTATCTCCTGACTGGACCGTATCAACTACCTGGCGGGGATCATAATTATAAAACTCGGCAGCAGGACAGATAGCTGTGCAGACACCACAGTTCATGCAGGCCTTGAGACCCTCCTCGAACCGGATATCCTTCATCAGCATCTCATGATAATTCCTTATCTCAGGCATAATTCTGTTGCTATTTTAATGACAACAAAAGTAAGCCTAATGAATTACAAGAGTAAGACACTTAAAACCTATTTATATGTGGTATTTATGCGTATAGAAAAGGGCGCATAAGAGCAAATACCGGTAACCGGTAGCCGGATTATGGACAGTCGCAGGCTTTGTGTTTCTTTTTTATAAGCAATTTCTGGTTTACTTTCCATGTAATGTAAGCACATCCGGAACCTATAACAGCTCCGGCAAGAACATCGCTGGGATAATGAACTCCAAGGTCCATCCTGGAATAAGCCACTGTTCCTGCATATAAGTAAGAAGGAACGATAATATACCATTTTGGATAGAAAAGACTCACCGATGTGGCCGTTGCAAAAGCGCTTGATGAATGTCCTGATGGGAATGAAGGGCTTCCTCCTTTAGCCTTTTTATTTATATCAGGATATGTCACGTAAGGTCTGTCGCGGTTAATTGAGTATTTCAGGGCATTTGTGATTCCTGCATTCAGTGCCGATGCTATTGCGGTTACACAGGCATTCCTGATTAATTTCTTGTCTTTCGTTAATAAACCTGTTACGGCCATACCGGCTGGCACACCTGCAATGACAAAAGCATCAGTGTTTGAAACGAACCTGAAGAAATTATCTGACTGCAGGGTATTGGGCGAATTAATCGACCTGAGAAGCCTGATGTCAATATTCTGTGAATGCAGGCTGGTCTGAAAACACAAGACCAGCAATATCAGAAATCGTTGTTTCATGCTTAATTTAAGATTGCCGTTAACTTTGGTGACTAGTTTCTATTTTAACTTGATCTTAATGGCAATAAGCTTCTTAACAGACTCCACATCAGAAGGTGAAAATATTTTCAGCGAAACAGCCCTGATCCTTCCATATCGTTTTGAAGTTTTAAAATCTTCCTTTATTTTCATTGGCAGCTCACTGTTTTCAAGGAAAGGCTCGACCTTATCGCCAAAATAAAATGTGATCCTGAAAGTATCCTTAAGCATTGCTCCCCAGAAAATAGTTTTCTTCTTTTGAGTGAGCTTGAAAAGCCATTGCTTGCCATCGTTATAATAATTCCAAACACCTGATATATCCTTAAAATTATCTTTAACGTAGCTAATAATATTTTGCCACAATATCTGTTTATCTCCGAGGACTGAACAAATGTATTCATCTGTCGGGATTACCTGCCGGTCAGGAAGAATCATTTCCTCTTTTTCTGCCATAGCATGCCGAGCTTCTAGTTGCGGAGATCAATCAGGTTCTGAAGTGCTTCAGGAGCAAATTTATGAACTGGTGCAATGGTTGAACAGGTAGTCAGGTCGCCGCACTCACTGCATGATTTGTACCCTTTGGCAACAGCGCATTTACGGATCTGGCATTCACTCCAATGACCGATCTTAACCCCGGGTTCAAGGCACCCTGTACAGTTTATCATTACGGCAGTAATTTCGGCAGAATTATAAGCTTCCCGCCATTTTTCAGCAGTCTCTTGTCTCAATTCATTATTATTCGTGACGGTTGCAATCCTGGCCTCACAGGCAGCGCAATTCAAACCGCAGCATGAAATTAATTTTTCCATTGTATTTTGTTTTTCAATTTAGATTCTGAATAAGACTTTAATATTATAATATGAATATCGGTTTTTAATACTATCTCAACTATCTCTTTTTTGTTTAAATTACCCCCATCCCAACCTTCCCCCACGAGGGAAGGAGAATAAATTAAGCCTTCCCCCCTTGGGGGAAACGGGAAAGAGGGT
>PMIG01000222.1:0-2192 GCA_003157055.1 Bacteroidales bacterium
AAAGGTGATACACTGGCATATAATCCGGTTGAGCAGGCTGTCGGGGTTTTTCAGATACGCCCCGTCCGGCTTAAGGATTACAACAAGAGAACAGGAAGCAGATACATAATGAAGGATCTTTATAACTATAAAATTTCCGAGAAAATATTCCTGTATTATGCTTCAAAAGCAAGTCCCAACGATTTTGAAAGAATTGCCAGGAACTGGAATGGCTCAGGTATCAAAACATACTATTACTGGGCACAGGTTCAGAAGCAGCTTTAATTTCAACCGCCATTATTGACCGTAGGGCTGATCAGAAAGATCGGATTAGCTTTCCGTAAACATTACACCTGTGAGTATCCAGAGGAAATTGGAATTAAGTTGTTTATCTCGACCATGAGACATCAACATCATACCCGTTAATATTATCTGTTACCTGGGTTAAGCCCGAACCATCTGATTTAATAACAAAAATATGACAACCATATTCCTCAATTGGCGCTGTAAAAAGGATTTTTGTACCATCAGGCGACCAGCATAATGATACATTCCGGTTTCGCATCTGACTATTAGCCCAGAGAACCGGCATTTTATAGGTTTCAATTTTCACGAGTTGCGATAGATTAGTGCCATCGGGATTCATTGTTTTTACAGCAACTGAATTAAATCCCAATAAATCAAGAGAATCGTGTTCAATCGAAAGGAAGGCGATTTTTTGCCCGTCGGGTGAGAAAACAGGTGACTCAAACGCTTCATGTGATGTATTTGGCAGTAAGGAAGTGACTCCGGTTTTCCCAACATAAGGTTCAATGCTCAGGATTCCATTTAACTTATTCCCATAACTTACACAAACGATTTTTTGTTCCTGGGAGATTGAACAACATCCGGAAGGAATAATAAACCATTCAGGATCATCACCATAACTGAACTCTGTCAATACTACGCTGTCACTTGCATTTTCAACAGGTGACTGCATATGTAAAATCCCTGATCCATAATCACCTTCATAAAACACAATCTTTGAACCATCAGGAGTCCATGATGGATAATGGGGCCACCATTGTGTATGCGAAATGGGATGGCAATTTGATCCGTCAATATTCATTAAGCTTACAGTAACGGCTGTTTCGTATGTATACATAGTACATGCAATCCGGGTACCGTCAGGGGAAATGTCTGGATTTGCCGGCCAGGGAAAACCATTCAGCCTGAAGCCGCTTGTCTTTTTATTATCGGCATCGATTAAATAAAGTCCTGAAATATTCAGCAAACTAATCCGGTTAAAAACAATTTTCCCGCTGCCCAGAGCTTCATAAGGTATAACATCAGTGATTTGCGGAAGCGGAATGACCTTGTAGGGATCTTCCTTAATTATTTTGTCATCATTTTTTTTGCACGAGGTCGTAAGCAATAACAGGAATCCCGTTAAAGCGAACAGCCAAATCGGAATTTTGAATATATTATCGGTGGTTTTCAATACGTTAAGATAATCAAATTCATTGTTTATTGTGAATCCGGCTCATCTTATTCTTACTTCTGCGACTTGTGGCAGAGTCAAAAACCAACCATGCTAATTCCACTGGCTATAGCCTTGCGGAATCAGCGGACTGCCATAATATGCTGATGTGAAATCCTCACTCCGGCTACATTATTTTCCTAAGACAAAGTTCTTTTGCTTAGCGTACTGAGTAAAAAATTCATAGACCTGATTTTTTTGCTCTTTTGATATGTAATAAAACAAAAGCTTCACAGCTTTCTTATCTTTCCGGTATATTTTAATTCCGTCTTTTGCCAGAAGAATTCTTTCAATTTCAGTTTCCGCGATTGTAACCGTTCTGATCCAGTTCTGCCAGATGATCTTTAAACACCCCTCACATATCTCGATCTGTGATTTGGTTGAACCCATAAGAGGAGTAAAAAACAAAATCCCCAGAATGAAGAATAATATCGCTCTTGTCCAATCTTTTTGTCCCAGTGAGTTTTTTTCGAATATCAAAAAACCGATGGCAATTATAATCCAAAAGCAGCCAATTACTCTTCTGGTTATTGCCTGTCCCTTGTGTTCGATAATCAGGTTGTCCATAGCTGAATGATTTTAATTCTATAATTATTCGTTAATCCTGTTGTTTTATGTCTGGAGTATCCATGAAGAACCTCATCTCACCTTCTGCAATAACTGAATTGTTTTGAAGTATCCTTCCGGTAATGAT
>PMIG01000222.1:2202-3322 GCA_003157055.1 Bacteroidales bacterium
CCGGTAAAGAATGAATTACCAGGTTTTTAATTACGCTGATAAATCCGGGTTTTACTTCTTTTTGTGCCAGCAACTGAAGATAACCTTCATAAGCTGCAGCTGTTTGTGTAATGAATTCTATCAGACCCGCTTCCTGAAGGTGACCTTCATGACAAAACATATTTGATTCCTTAATAAAAAGACGCCCTCCGGCTGACTTCTCACCCAAATGAGTCAGCCGATCGATCATTACCATAGGCGGACGGTGGGATATCAGATCAGGAATTTCGCATTCCTCAGGTTTCATCGCAAATATCGGTGTTTTGCCTTTCCGGGATGTCACAAAAACTACTTCTTTTGAATATGATCATATATGTAATCATATAAATTCCCCATAGTTTTCAGGGAGGTCACTTCCTCTCCTTTCAGGTTTATGCCGAATTCTTTTTTAATAATTACGGCTATGTCGACAAAATCGAGGCTTTCAAGACCAAGATCATCTTTCAGACGAGCACCCGGGGAGATATTTTTCTCTTCAATCTCAAATTCCTGTATTAACAAACTGTTAATCTTTTTAATGATGTCTTCTCTCTCCATATGAATAGGTATGATTCCGAAGTTAGTGAAACTTTCTGATAATCAAACAAGAGTTTGTGCCGCCAAATCCGAAAGAATTTGAAAGGAAAATATCAATTTCTTTTGGAATTGTTTTCGCAATAATATTCAGTTTGGCAGTGAATTCGTCAGGTTCCTCGAAGTTAATATTTGGTGCAACAAACGAATTTTGCATCATAATCACAGAATATACTATCTCACTTGCACCAGCCATCCACAATTCATGCCCGGTCATCGATTTGGTAGATGAAATAGCCGGTCTGTACTGGCTGAAGATATGATCAAGCGCTTTTGCCTCAATCTGATCACCGACAGGGGTTGAGGTTGCATGTGCGTTAATATAATCTATTTTGCCGGGACCAAGTTCAGCATCTTTCAATGCCATCGAAATTGCCCTGATCTGCCCGTTAACGTCAGGAACTGAAATATGAATCCCATCGGAAGAGAAACCATAACCGACAACTTCGGCAAGTATGGGAGCTCCTCTTCGGATTGCATGCTCCATGTCTTCAAGTATAACGGTTGC
>PMIG01000102.1 GCA_003157055.1 Bacteroidales bacterium
GGACAATTTCTGGGAAATGGGCGAAACAGGCCCCTGCGGCCCCTGCTCGGAAATTCATGTTGACCTCCGCGACGACCTTGAGAGATCGAAAGTCCCCGGTCATGAACTGGTAAATAAAGGACACCCTCTTGTAATTGAGATATGGAACCTCGTTTTTATTCAGTATAACCGCAAAGCTGACGGCTCTCTTGAACAACTACCGTCAAAACATGTCGACACCGGCATGGGCTTTGAGAGACTCTGCATGGTTGTCCAGGGCAAAAAATCAAATTATGATACCGATATTTTTCAGTCTCTCATAAGTGAAATATCAAAGATCACCGGGAAAAAATATGGTGAGAGTGCGAAAACAGATATTGCAATGAGAGTGATTGCCGATCATGTCAGGGCTGTAGCCTTTTCAATTGCCGACGGCCAGCTGCCCTCTAACAATAAAGCCGGATATGTGATCCGGAGGATCCTCAGAAGGGCAGTCAGGTACGGATATAATAACCTTGGAATAGAGGAACCATTCATTTACAAACTTATTCCAGTTCTTACCGAAATAATGGGTGATCATTATCCTGAACTAAAGAGATCGGAAGAACAGATAACAAAAGTCATTTTTGAGGAGGAAACTGCATTTCTGAAAACTCTTGGAAAGGGGCTGAAAATGATCAATAAAATGATCGCCGGGCTCAGGGATGAGAACAAAAACATCCTTCCGGGAAAAGTTGCTTTCGAGCTTTATGATACATTCGGATTTCCTGTCGACCTTACCCAGCTGATCCTCAAGGAGAACGGAATGCAGCTCGATCTTAAAGGGTTTGAAAGCGAGATGAATAGTCAGAAGACAAGGTCACGTGAAGATGCTTCCCTTGATGCAGGCGACTGGCAGGTGATCAGGGATTCTGAAGAGACTGAATTTACCGGTTATAATAAGACAGAAGATGAAGTTCTTATCAATAAATTCAGAAAAGTAAAGATTAAAGGTAATGAGGTAATACAGCTGGTACTGAATAAGACACCATTCTATGCAGAGTCCGGAGGACAAACCGGGGATACGGGATATATTTGTCAAAATGATGAGAAAATTCCGATAAAGGATACAATAAAGGAGAATAACCTTGTAATTCATATTGCCGACAAGCTTCCATCCGATCCCAAAGCACATTTTGTTGCAAAAGTCGATACCGGAAAACGGCTTATGACTGCAAATAACCATTCAGCGACACACCTTTTGCATTATGCTTTAAGGTCAGTACTCGGAAACCATGTTGAGCAGAAAGGATCTCTTGTCACTCCTGACCGGCTAAGGTTCGACTTCAGCCATTTTGCCAAAATGACAAATGATGAGATTATTAAGGTAGAAGAGATCGCGAATAGTATGGTCAGGGCAAATTACCCGGGTAAGATCATGGAACATGTATCCATGAAAAAGGCAAAATCCATGGGTGCAATGGCGCTATTCGGCGAAAAGTACGGCGAAAATGTCAGAGTGGTTCAGTTCGGGGATTCCATTGAGCTCTGCGGCGGGACTCACGTCAACTCAACCGGCAGCATCGGGCTCATTAAAATTATCTCTGAAGGCGCAATTGCATCAGGCATCAGAAGGATTGAAGCCGTAACTGCCGAAAAGGCCGATGAATATATTAACGAAAAACTCGTTCAATCCGAAGAGGTTGCCACCCTGTTGAAAAGCACCGGATCAATTAAAGAGAGCGTTGAGAAGCTAATTGCTGAAAACAACTCGCTCAGGAAGACAATTGAGAAATTCAAGGCACAATCTGCAAAGGCCGCTCTAAAAGAGCTTGAAGAAAATGGCGTTGACATTAAAGGCATTAAATTTATCTCAGGAAAGATTGAAACGGATTCTGCTGATACTCTGAAGGCAATAGCATTTGAATTGAGGAGTATTTCAGACAACATTGTCGCAGTGATCGGATCTGCTATCGGAGGGAAAGCCAATATAGTTGTCATGGTTAGCGATAACCTTGTTAGTGAGAAGAAAATAAATGCTGTTAATATAATAAAGGAAATCTCGGTTGAAATAAGTGGAGGTGGTGGAGGACAACCATTCCTGGCTACTGCAGGAGGCAAAAAGCCCGAAGGAATCAAAAATGCAATTGCCAGGGCTGCAGAATACCTGAAGAACCTTCCTTGATTTAAGGCATTTGTTTTGTTAAAATCTTATTCTTCCCTGGGAAGATCGTGCCATTTTCATATAATCCTGTTTTGCCCGCTAATTTTTTATATTTTTGAGGCTTCGGATTATTTTATGAGAAATTTCAGGAATCTATTAATTGCATCAATCCTGGCAGGATTTTTTCTGCTGGCTTACTCCTGTACACCCGGTGCATGTTTCGACGAAACGAATGCCTACATGAAAGCATCGCTTTTTCTTGACAGCACGGGCAAGCAGACTGCACCTGACAGCCTGTCACTCTGGGGTACAGGGATGGATACAAGCAAAATATATGATGCAAAGGTAAGCTTGAAGCAGGCATTTTTACCTCTTGATGGCTCATCTGTCAAATGCAAATTCACGATAATGATCAATGGAGTTTATGATACGCTTACCGCCTGGTATTCGACATTTCCGCATCTTATCTCGAAAGAGTGCGGTTATACATTCTATCATAATTTAGATTCAGTTCATACCACAAATCATAAAATAATTAAAATAAGCATAACCAAAAACAGTATCACCAACCAGATTGAAGAGAACATACGCATATATTATTAGCCTGCTGGCGCTTATTTCAACCAGTGATATTGTGGCTCAGAAACCCGCAGCTTCAGAGCCGCATAACGGTAATATTATGGCTCATAAACCTGCAGCTACAGAGCCGCCTGATACTGTTGTATTTCCCCTTGCCATAAGGGTTGGAATTGACTTTGCAGGTCCTGTTATTTATTTAACAGATAAAAACAATCTTACGGCAGAAGGTTATCTATCGGCTGATCTGAATGAAAAAAGATCTTTGCTTTTGGGAGTCGGATACGCAAATTATAAGTATTCCCAGTATAACTATAGTTACCGTACAAATGGAATGTTCATCAGGGCAGGTGTCGACTTCAATCTCCTTAAGCCTAAGACATCAATGGGTAAATACTGGGCAGGAGTCGGACTTCATTATGGTATAAGCGTCTTTACATACGAAATTCCGGAATTAAGCCAGGAAAATTACTGGGGTATGACTACATCATCTGTTCCCTCTCAAGCACACTGGGGACACTTTATTGAGCTCACACCTGGATTCAGGGCCCAGCTTTTCGGAAATCTATCATTAGGATGGTCGCTCGGCCTTAGAAAAATGATATACTCAGGGGGCAGCAAGGACACCAGGCCTATCTATATCCCGGGGTACGGGCTCTCGGCTAATACCTTCAGTGCTGGCATTAATTATTTTTTAGTCTGGAATTTCCGGTACAGGAAAATCAATGTTATAATTAAAAAGGAACCCCCCCAAGAACCGGATGAGGATGTAACGCCTCAGCCAAATTCAGGGTCCGGGAATAATCAGAAAATGGAACCTTAGCCTGTAATGATTATTACAGCAATTTCTTTTTTCTGCTGAAGGCTAACAACCCGGCAAAGGTCAGCAATCCATTCAGGAGCAGCAGTTCAAAACCAAACTTGTACCCGTTGAAAAGCTGAACGGAGTATTTGCTTAAAAAGAAGCAGATAACCGGTGACAATACTGCAATAAAAGGTGTAGCCTTGTCGTTGGGAATTCTTCTGGTAAATAGCCCGAAGGAATAGAGCCCAAGCAACGGTCCGTATGTATATCCGGCAATAGTAAACAGCTTATCTATAATTGCCTTGTTGTTCAGAGTGCTGAAAACCAAAATGCTGATAAAGAACAAAATTGCAATCGACAGGTGAACCACATACCTTATGCTTGTTGCAGCTTTTTCTGATAATCCCTCCCTCCTGTTCAGTCCAAGGAAATCTATGCTGACCACAGTTGTCAGCGAAGTCAGAGCACCATCTGCGCTTGGAAAAGCAGCTGAGATAAGCCCTACCAGGAAAACGAGGCCTGCTGCCGGACTGAGATACTTAAGAGCGATTGTAGGGAAGAGTTCATCTGACGAGGTTACAGAGACTCCTTTCCTCTGAGCATAAATCATCAGGAAAGCGCCAAGGAAAAGGAACAGAAAGTTTACAAAAATGAGTATCCCGCTGAAGGTGAACATGTTTTTCTGAGCCTCCTTTAAATTCTTACAACTCAGGTTTTTCTGCATCATCTCCTGGTCAAGGCCTGTCATTGTGATTGTAATGAACATCCCGGAGAAAAACTGCTTAAGGAAAAACCTCTCATGATGCCAGTCTGTGATAAACATTCTTGAAATATGACTCTCCTTAATATCAGTAATGAGTTTTGCAATTGGCACACCAAGCCCTTTGCTTATAAAAGCTATTGAAAGAATAACTGCCAGAAGCATGAATGTCGTCTGAAGTGTATCAGTCCAGACTATAGTCCTGATTCCACCTTTAAGCGTATATAGAATTATTAATATAATGAATATCATGGCATTAACCCAGAAAGGTATGCCCCAGGCATTAAAGACAAAAACCTGCAGAACGCTGATTACCAAGAACATCCTTAGTGACGCTCCAAGTGTCCGTGAAATGATGAAAAAGCCAGCTCCTGTCTTGTATGACCATGAGCCGAACCTCTGGTCAAGGTACGAGTATATTGAAGTCAGCTTCAGCCTGTAATACAATGGCAGGAGTATGAGCGCAATCACAATATAGCCAAACAGGTAACCCATTACGACAACCATATAGCTGAACTGCGTATCGCTTACCCATCCGGGAACTGACATGAATGTAACTCCCGACAATGAGGCGCCAATCATTCCGTATGCCACCACGTACCACGGAGATTTCCTGTTCCCGATAAAAAACGACTGGCTGTCAGCTTTCCTTGAAGTTATCCAGGTAATGGTAAACAAAAGAATTGTATATGCCAGGAATAATACAAGGATAAGGGTTGGCGACATAGAGACAAAAATTGATTTTGCAAGGTTAGCAAAAAGAAAGGAAGTCAAAAAATTATCAGACTATTTAATATAAAGCAATAATTGAAGTAATTTTGTCAGAAAGGATCTGTTATGAGTTTTACCGAATTTCCCTCCAGGCTTCTCGAGGACGCTGTTAATGAATTTGCATCACTTCCGGGTGTCGGGAGGAAGACGGCTTTCAGGCTGGTTATGAATCTTTTAAGACGCGATCCCGAGGAAGTTAAAAGATTCGGTGAGAGTATCATAAGACTGCATGGCGAGATCCATTATTGCAAGATCTGCAATAACATTTCGGATACTGAGATCTGCAGCATCTGCAGTGATACGAAGCGTGACAAGACAGTTATCTGTGTTGTCGAGAACATACAGGATGTGATGGCTCTCGAAAACACTCGCCAGTTCAGGGGGATGTACCACGTTCTTGGGGGAATTATTTCTCCCATAAATGGTATCGGACCTTCGGATCTAAAGATCGAGAGCCTTGAAGAGAAGATCAAAGCAGGAGGCATTAATGAAATTATCTTCGCCCTCAGCACAACAATGGAAGGAGATACTACAAACTATTATCTTTACAGGAAACTCAGCAAATATGACATTGCTATTTCCACTCTGGCAAGAGGTGTCGCAATCGGTGATGAGCTGGAATATACAGATGAAATAACTCTCGGCAGGGCCATTAACAATAGAAATCCGTATCAGCAATGATAAAATCCGTCAGGAGATTCCTGTCAGCGTCAGGAAAGGGAATGAAGCGTTCCGCGATAAGGGAGATACTTAAGGTTCTCCAGAAACCCGGAATGATATCATTTGCCGGAGGGCTTCCCGCTCCCGAAACATTTCCCGTAGCTGATCTCAGGGATATCGTAATAGAGGTTCTTGACAAATCCGGGGCCGAGGCGCTTCAGTATGGTACTACCGAGGGTGATGCCGGCCTCCGGAATGCCCTTGTTGAAAGACATAATAAACAGGGCCTTCATATAGGCAT
This sequence comes from Bacteroidales bacterium, assembly GCA_003157055.1. GTDB lineage: Bacteria > Bacteroidota > Bacteroidia > Bacteroidales > VadinHA17 > LD21. Next base: position 5,996 of record PMIG01000102.1, read on the forward strand.
TGATAACCTGATAATTACCTCCGGATCACAGCAGGCGCTCGACCTGATTGCAAGGATATTCATTGATCCCGGCGATTACGTGCTCTGCGGACTTCCCTCTTACCTTGGCGGGCTTAATGCCTTTACGGCATATAGTGTGAAGCTAAAGGGAATTTCACTCGATTCAAACGGCATGAAGCCGGATGAGCTCGAAAAGGCGATCATTCACCTGAAGGAATCTGGACGGAACATCAAGTTCATTTACCTGATACCTGATTTTCAAAACCCTGCAGGCATTACCCTTCCGGAATCGAGGAGGATTAAAATCATGGAAATAGCCGAAAAATACGATCTTCTGATTGTTGAAGACAGCCCCTATCGAGAAATCCGTTTCAGTGGAGAGCAACAGAGAATGATGTATGAACTCGACACGACGGGCAGGGTTATTACCCTGTGCACTTTCTCCAAAATATTGTCGCCAGGATTCAGAGTAGGATGGGTAATCGGGCATCCTGATATCCTGGATAAAATAGCAATGGCAAAGCAAACGGCAGACCTGTGCACTTCTTCCTTCGCTCAAAAAATAATAGCCCTCTATATCGAAAAAGGACTCCTCGAAAAGAATCTTAAGAAAACTATCGCCCTGTATAGTGAAAGACGGGATTTCATGATTAAATGCTTCCGTAATTACATGCCTGAGAATGTGTCGTGGACAGAACCTGAAGGCGGACTCTTCCTGTTTGTTACTCTTCCTCCGCATCTTGATACCGATGATGTGCTCAGGAAAGCAATTGAAAGGAATGTCGCATTCGTATCAGGTTCATCCTTCTTCTGCAATGACTCGGGCAGGAATACCATGCGTATCAATTTCTCATATTCGAACCCTGCAGAGATAGAAGAGGGAGTTAAACGACTCTCAGCAGTTATCAGGGAAGAACTTACCGGTAAATAATAGTTAATGGAGCTCTCGGTAATCATTGTCAGCTACAATGTCAGGCATTTCCTCGAACAGTGCCTGCTATCGGTTTTTAAAGCCCTGGAAGGGATTGACTCCGAAGTATTTGTCATAGACAATAATTCTGCCGACGGATCAAGTTCCATGGTCAACAGCAGGTTCCCCGATGCAAGGCTCATAATAAATCATGAAAACAGAGGTTTCTCTGCAGCCAATAACCAGGCTCTTAAGTTGGCAAAAGGGAAGTATATACTTATTCTGAATCCGGATACATTAGTTGAAGAAGAGACATTTAAGAAATGCATTTCCTTTATGGATAATCACCCTGAAGCAGGAGCAGCAGGTGTAAGGATGATAGATGGCAAGGGGAGGTTTCTGCCTGAGTCAAAAAGAGCCATTCCGACGCCGGTAACTGCGTTCTTCAAGATATCAGGGCTCTCACGTCTGTTTCCTCATTCCGGTCTCTTCAACAAGTATTATCTCGGCAACCTCGATAATAATATTACCACCCCTGCTGAAGTAATTTCAGGAGCATTCATGTTTATCCGCCACGAAGCATTGTTGAAGACCGGACTGCTGGACGAGGATTATTTTATGTATGGAGAGGATATTGATTACAGTTACAGGCTGATCAGATTAGGTTACATTAATTACTATTACCCGGGTACAAAGATCATTCATTATAAAGGAGAAAGCACCAAAAAGGAGCAACTGAACGTCCTGCTTAATTTTTACAGTGCTATGCTGATTTTTGTAAGGAAGCATTTTAACAGCGGAACCCACAAGTGGTATATATTCCTGGTGCAGACTGCCATTTTTTTCAGGGCGGGACTCTCCATGCTGAAAAGAGTCATTAAGTACCTGTTTCTACCTATATCCGACGGTCTCCTGGTATGGATTATCTTCAGGCTGGCTGCAGAAGTATGGGAGAATTACAGGTTTGGCCCCGGGTACAATTATCCCGGAGCTTTTACAGGGGTGATCGTCCCTGTCTATGTGATAATCATTATTCTTTCCATTGCATTATTCTCAGGTTACAGGAAGCCTTCCGGAATCGGCAGAACTTTAAAGGGAATCTGCACCGGGATTCTCGTGATACTTGTTTTTTATGCACTTCTGCCTCTTGACATAAGGTTTTCAAGAGCTGTAATTATAATCGGAGGATTGATATCAATACCGGCAGTTGCCCTCTTAAGGATGTTCCTGTCAATCGTCCTGCCGGAATTTGCAGATAATCCTTTCAAAAAGGAAAGGAAGACAGTAATTGTGTCCGATCCTGAAGGATATAAGGGCGTCAAAGAGCTTCTGGAATTGAATTCCCGTGAATATGTTATTTCCGGGAGGGTCAGTATAAGTCCTGACGACATAAGCGAAGAAGTGCTCGGCAATCTTCAGCAGCTAAAGGAAGTTGTACGGATAAACAAGATCAAGGAGGTGATCTTTGCTTCGCGCAATCTGAACTCTTCAGTTATAATCGGCTCAATACATTCTCTTGCTGACAGTAATGTATCAATTAAAATTGCATCCTCTGACGAAAAGTATATTTTAGGAAGCCGGTATGTAAATCCGAATGAATATGTCATATCCCTTGACAGGACAACCTTTCGGAACAGGCTGCATGAAAGCCTTAAAAGGCTGTTCAAATGATTCCGGGCTGCCTTCATATTTACTGAACTTTTTTCGGTTTTAGCTGTTAATTGGAAGGGTTACTAAATTTATCAACCCACTGATCCTCTTTAGGAAATTCTCAGTATTTAGAGGGCCGGGTTAAATAAATTAGATCTTTTATCAACATGGCAAGAATGAATATTGTTCTACCTGCAATGGGAGAAGGAGTAATTGAAGCAACAATAAANNGGAATTATAGTATCCATTATGGCAGCAGAAGGAACCGTTGTCAGGATTGGTGAAATAATTGCAATAATTGAAAATAATTATGATCCACAGCCCGGGGAAGAACAAAAAATAACAAAAGAAGTTGAAAGGATCCGCGAGACCATTGAAGAGACGAGGAGTGAGAAAAATGAGCTTGAAAATATCTCGCATGACCTTAAAAGCCGGACACCCTCCGGTAAATTCCTTTCACCGCTGGTGAGAAGCATTGCAGCAAACGAAGGGATTACTTATTCTGAGCTTGACAATATTGCCGGAACGGGGATGGATGGAAGAATAACAAAAGATGATATTTCAGGGTTCATCAGCCTTAAACAAAAGGCGAAGGAAGAGAATGAAGCTGCTTATATCAAAAATACATCTCCCATTAATGAGGCAATTAAGCGCGAATCTTCCGAAAACGGTGACGAAATAATTAAAATGGACAGAGTGCGCAAGCTGATTGCCGAACACATGGTTATGTCAAAAAGAACCTCTCCTCATGTAACGTCATTTATTGATGCTGATGTAACCAGGCTTGTCAGGTGGAGAAATTCCGTAAAGGATAAATTCCTGGCAGATGAAGGGCAGAAGCTTACTCTGACTCCCATTTTCATAGATGTCGCTGCAAGGGCGTTACACGAATTTCCGATGATAAACATATCCGTTGACGGAAACAATATTATCAGGAAGAAGAATATCAATATAGGTATGGCTACAGCGCTGCCTGACGGAAACCTTATAGTACCGGTAATCAGGAATGCCAATGAAAAAAGTCTGACCGGATTGGCAAGAAGTGTAAATGATCTTGCTGAAAGAGCCAGAAACAACAAGCTTAAGCCGGATGAAATCACGGGAGGAACCTTCACGATCACTAATTTCGGAAGCTATAACAACCTTGCCGGAACACCTATTATAAATCAGCCCCAGGCTGCCATTCTCGGAACGGGAGCGGTGCGAAAAATGCCTGCCGTTATTGAGACACCCGATGGAGATGTAATTGCAATCCGCAATATTATGATCCTGTCACTCAGTTATGATCACAGGGTAATAGACGGTGCGCTTGCAGGCAAATTCCTGAACAAGGTAAAGGATATTCTGGAGAACTATGCTGCTGATGATATTTAACATTATTCTGCAGCATATATCATTCTGAAATTCATCCTCTGAAATTCAGGCTTGGCAGAATAATCCTGCAGGTTTATAAAAAAGGACAAATAGTTTTTGTCCTTTTTCCTTTATTTCTGCTATATTAGTACCTTTATGAATTGAATTTGAGTAATAT